>JBOHCW010000597.1:0-7334 GCA_050725375.1 Actinocrinis sp.
GCCGGTGCCGGTGCTCGCGCCCGAGGCGCCGCGGGACGGACGGGCCGGCACGGGCCGGCGCGCTCCGGCGTGCCGGCCGCCGCGCTGCGCGGGGACCTGGGCACGGGCCTGGGCGGCGATCTCCGGCGTCATCCGCACCAGTTGCTCACGCAGCCGGGCGCGGAACACCTCGTCCATGGGGGGAACGGCGCCGTCGCGGCTGAGCGCGATCCGGTGGGTCAGCGCCAGCATCGTGGCGGTCTGGGCCGTCGGCTGGGCCGGCTGGGCCGCGCGCCGGGGCCCGCGGTGGGAGGCGCCGTCGCCGTCCGCGCCGCTCGCGCCCGCGCCGATCAGCGCGAGGTCGAACTCCTCCGCGAGTCGGCGCTCGCCCGACGGGGATCCGGACCCCCAGTGCTGTGCCATCCGCCTGCCACCTCCTTTTCCCGTCCGGGGCGGACCCGCCGTCCGCCCTGTCTGTCCGGCCGCCCGAAGCGTGCCGACCTGAGTTTGACTCGCCCCGACTGCGCAAGGTTGTGCCCTGCTCGGCAAGCCGGACTCGATCGGAGAGCTTTTTCACCCGGACGAGTGGAGCGTGCAATTGCTCCTGCACATCCGGTGTTTCCGCGTGTCCGGACAGTCACCTGGAGCAACGATTCCGGGGTGCGCCGAGTTACGCCGGGCCGCCCCTCAAGGGGGTACGGCGCGGCGTGCGCCACCGATCGGGGACCGCGTCCGGCCGCGAATCCGGCCGGACGGGATATACCGCCCTCGCTCACCGCAGGCTGTCCGCCGGCAGCAGCCGGGCGAGTGTGCGGATGGCGCGGTACTGCAGCGTCTTGATCGCGCCGTCGTTCTTGCCCATGATCTTCGCGGTCTCGGCCACCGACAGGCCGTGCAGGAAGCGCAGCGTCACGCACTCCTGCTGCTGCGCGTTGAGCTGGCAGACGGCGTCCAGCAGCGCCTTGTTGGACAGGTAGGCCAGCACGCTGTCCTCAGGGCTCGACTCGGTCTGGTCCGAGTCGAGCATCTCGCCGGTGGGCACCTCCAGCCGGTAGCGGCTGGACTTGAAGTGGTCCGCGACCAGGTTGCGCGCGATCGTCACCAGCCAGGCGCCGAAGTCGCGGCCCTGCCAGGTGAAGGTGGAGATGCGGCGCAGGGCGCGCAGGAAGGTCTCGCTGGCCAGGTCCTCGGCCAGCTGCTTGTTGCTGACGCGGTAATAGATGTAGCGGTACACCGTGTCTGAGTACGCGTCATAAAGCTGCCCGAACGCCTCGCCGTCGCCGTCCTGGGCCAGCTCGACCAGGGCCAGCATCCGCATGGACTCGGCCTCGCGGCCGCGATCGTCGGTGCGCCGGCTGTCACCCTGGCGCTGGTGTGGCGGGGCGGTGGCCGTCTCGCGCCGCGCCGGCAGCGATCCGGGCGGCGCGGCGGGCGGCTCCAGCGAGCGGTGCGCGGCCTGCGGCCGGTACGGGGCCGCCGAGGCCGTCATCGCGGCCACCGCGGACCGCAGGCCGGACAAGCCTGCGGCGTCGGCCCTGACGTCTCGATGCACGGGACTCCAGCTGTTCGGGGGCTGCATCAGTCCGCCGCGCGAGGGTGTCGCACGAGGTCCTCTCGGGCGGGACTGCCTAACCACGGCCGCGCCGCCTCCGCGACGCGAGAGGTGCGGCGCCGGGGCACCGGTCCGCGTGGGCTGCGGACCGCCGGTCGGGATCGGCGGAGCCGATCATGACCGAGCGTGCGGAGGCGATCACTGCTCGTGGGCCGTTCCCACATCGTAGGGAAAATCACTCCCCTCGTGTGCGGGTTTGGCATGACCGGCTCGGAGCGGACGGGCAAGGCACGAGAATACCGCTTCGTGTCGGTGGCATCACTGAATGTGTCCGCGGATCGGGAAGACGCACGTCTCAAGGATGGCGGAGCGCCTGATGGCGTGTCATCCGCCACTTAGGCCAATGAGTCGGAAAAGACGCCGCGCGGGACAAGTCGCAACACGCCGATTCAAGCCGCGGCGGCCGGTTCAACCCGTGGCGGAGTCCGTAGCCGCTTCACGGCGGCGTCCCGACCGTCGTATCGCGGCGCCGGCGGCCACGGCGCCGGCGGTGGCGCCGATCGCGGCGGAGCCGGGGAGGCCGATCCGCATCAGCCGCGCGCCCGCGCGGTACTCGATGACCGGCCAGCCGCGCTCGATCGCGTACTGGCGCAGCTTCTGGTCCGGGTTCACCGCGTGCGGGTGGCCGACCGAGGTGAGCATCGGCAGGTCGTTCGCCGAGTCCGAATACGCGTGGCACACGGACAGCGGATACCCCTCGCGCTCGGCCAGCGCGCGTACCGCCTCGCCCTTGGCAGGGCCGTGCATCACCTGTCCGCAGATCCGGCCGGAGTACACGCCCCCGACCGACTCGGCGACCGTGCCGAGCGCGCCGGTGAAGCCGAGCCGCAGGGCGATGGTGTTCGCCAGTTCGACCGGCGCGGCGGTCAGCAGCCACACCGGCTCGCCGCGGTTGAGGTGCGCCTGGGCCAGCGCCCGGGTGCCGGGCCAGATCTTGCGCTCCAGGTACTCGTCGAAGATCTCGTGGCAGATGCCGGTTATCTCGCTGACGGTGTGCCCGGCCGCGAAGGACAGCGCGCGGTTGCGGGTCGACTCGACCTGCCCGGCGCGCTCGCCGCGCAGGCGGAAGGTCAGCTGGCTCCAGCCGAACTTGGCGATGTCCCGGCCGTTGAGCAGCCGGTGCGTGCGCAGTCCGCGGGCCAGGTGGAACAGTGAGGCGCCCTGGATCAGGGTGTTGTCCAGGTCGAAGAAGGCCGCCGACCGCGGGGCGCGGCCCTGGGCCGCGGGTCGCAGCGGGCTGACCACGCCCGGCTCCCGGACCATGAGGTCAGTGCACGGCTCGGCGTCGGCCGCCCGCGCGACGGTCGCAGGGAACGTGGTCACTGCGGACGCGGCGGCGGCGGAGACGGTGGCGCAAGCAGGCGCCACGGTGACAGAAGCCTGAGTGGGCACAGCCTGAATAGGCACAGATTGAATAGGCACAGATTGAATAGGCACAGTCTGGGTGGGCACGCCCGCGGCCTGCGCCCCGCGAGGGGGGACCGGCGCCGGGGCGGCCTGGGCGACCGGACCGGCCGTGAACTGCGCGACTGTTCGGGGTGCCATGGCACTAGACCATACTCGCAACGGGGTAACTCCACGTCCGGCTTTGATGCCCGCTTGGTTACGGCCTGGCGACTACTGTGTTCGATCCGGTAGCCGCCGGATCCGGACCCGAGCGGACTCTGCCCAAGCAGGGTACTTAGAAGCTGTGCGGCTGGAAGCCGTGCGATGAGAAGGTGCGCGACGTCCCCGGCGGTCGCCGGGAATGGATTACCGTGTCCGGATGGAGTCCGACCGGATCACGTTGATCGGCAAGCCCGGCTGTCACTTGTGCGACGACGCGCGCGAGGTGATCGCACGGGTCGCCGGCGACTTGGGTGTCGGGTGGACCGAACTGGACATCAACGAGGATCCGGCGCTCGCGGAGCAGTACTGGGAGCAGATCCCGGTGACGCTGGTCGACGGCCGCCGACACGACTTCTGGCACGTGGACGAGGCGCGTCTTCGCGCCGCGTTGCAGTGATCCTTTATTGTGACCCTGCCTGTGAATCGTCTGCGAGTTACCTTAATTCCGGCCTTAGCCGTTGTGACTTGAATCGCATCGGGTCGCGGGCGCGGGTGTCTTAACGAACGTCTGACCTGGTCAGTGCCCAGTGCGGCGGACTTTTCCGGGGAACCGGACATATCGGGCGGTCCGGACAGGCACTTTGTGCGTGCGTTCACAAAGTCCTACGCTGTCGGCAGGTGCTGAGGCAGACCCACAAACCACGTGGCGCGCTCCGGCAACAGTCCCACCGCGACAGCGCCTTTCAGGAGCACGATGGCCACACTGCGACCCCAAGGCCCCCCGGGCCGCGGCGGCGAAGGGCCGACGAGCCGCTCCGCCTCCGCGATCCCGGAGGCGACCGTGGCGCGGCTACCCGTGTACCTGCGCGCGCTGCGGGCGCTGGCCGAGCGCGGCACCGCGACCGCGTCCTCCGAGGAACTGGCGGCGATAGCCGGGGTCAACTCGGCCAAGCTGCGCAAGGACCTGTCGTATCTGGGCTCTTACGGCACCCGCGGTGTCGGGTACGACGTGGAGTACCTCGTCTACCAGATCTCGCGCGAGCTGGGCCTGTCCCAGGACTGGCCCGTCGCGATCCTCGGCATCGGAAACCTGGGCCACGCCCTGGCCAACTTCGGCGGCTTCGTCAGCCGCGGCTTCCGGATCGCCGCCCTGCTGGACGCGGATCCGCGGCTGTCCGGCAACCGGGTGGCCGGCCTGGTGATCCGGCACATCGACGAACTCGACGAGGTCATCGCCGACAACGGCATCTCCATCGCGGTCATCGCGGTACCGCCGCACGCGGCCCAGCACGTGGCCGACCTGCTGGTGGCGGCCGGGGTGACCTCGATCCTGAACTTCGCCCCCGCGGTGGTGACCGTTCCCGAGGGGGTGGACCTGCGCAAGGTGGACCTGTCCATCGAGCTGCAGATCCTCGCCTTCCACGAGCAGCGCAAGACGGCCGACCCCGCTGCGCGCCGGGCCCTGCGCGGCCCGGGCGCGGTGCGCCGGCTTCGAGAGGACCCGGTGAACCCTGGTGAATTCGAGGACGAAGGCGCTGCTTCCGCCCCCGCACGGCCCGAGCCGCAGTACGCCGAGCCGGCGCGGTACGCCGGGCGGCAGCAGGCGGACCCGCAGGACACTGACACCCCGGCGGACACCGAGCCGCTCCCGCGCTACGGCTACGACGAGGTGAGGCCGGCATGAGCCTGCTGGTGATCGGCATGTCCCACCGCAGCGCTCCGATCGCGCTGCTGGAGCGGGCCGCGCTGCCGCCCGAGCGGGTCGCCAAGCTGCTGGGCGACGCCGTCGGCACCGAGCACGTCAAGGAGGCGATAGCCGTCTCCACCTGCAACCGCCTTGAGGTATACGCGGAGGTCAGCCGGTTCCACGGCGCGCTGACCGACCTGTCCGAGCTGATCGGCCTCTACGCCGGGATCTCGGCCGAAGAACTGGCCGAGCACCTGTACGTGCACTACGACAACCGCGCGGCGCAGCACCTGTTCAACGTCGCCTGCGGCCTGGACTCGATGGTCGTCGGCGAGCCGCAGATCCTGGGCCAGCTGCGCGGCGCGCTGGGCGCCGGACAGTCCGGCGGGACCGCGGGCCGGGTGCTCAACGACCTGGCGCAGACCGCGCTGCGGGTCGGCAAGCGCGCGCACAGCGAGACCGGCCTGGACAAGGCCGGCCAGTCACTGGTCACCGCGGCGCTGGACCTGGCGGTGCCCCAGCTCGAAGGCGGCCGGCCGCGGCGCGCGGTGGTCGTCGGCGCGGGCTCGATGTCCTCGCTCGCCGCGACGACGCTCGCGCGCCTGTACCCGGGCCTGGACCTGACCGTGGTCAACCGCACACCGGCCAAGGCCGTGCGGCTGGCCGAGGCGGTCGGCGGCCGGGCGGCCGAGCTGGGCAAGCTGGCCGAGAGCCTGGCCGGCGCGGACCTGATCGTCTCGTGCACCGGCGCGCTCGGCACCGTGCTCACCGAGGACGCCTTCAGGGCGGGCACAGCCGCCGGCGCCACCGAGACCGGCGCCGCGGAGACCGACGGCGAGGCGGCGCGGCGCGTCGTCATCGACCTGGCCCTGCCGCGCGACGTGGCGCCCGAGGTCGGCGCGCTGCCCGGGGTCACCCTGATCGACCTGGAGCGGATCGCCGACGCCGAGCACGACGCGGCCCGGGTCGAGGAGGGCAGCGTCGAGGCGGTGCGCCGGATCGTGGCCGACGAGGTAGTCGCCTACGACGCCGCGCAGCGCGCCGCGACCGTCGGCCCGACCGTGACCGCGCTGCGCGGCATGGCCGCCGACGTCGTCGAGGCCGAACTCGCCCGCTTCGACGGACGCGCCGCCGCGCTGGACGCCAAGACCCGCGCCGAGGTGGCCAACACCGTGCGCCGCGTGGTCGACAAGCTGCTGCACGAGCCCACGGTGCGAGTGAAGGAGCTGGCCTCGGACCCGGGCGGCACCTCGTACGCGGTGGCCCTGCGCGAACTGTTCAACCTCGACCCGGCGGCGCCCGTCGCCGTGAGCCGGGCCGAGGTGGACGCCGAGACGGACGCCGGCCGCGAGTCCGGCCCGGACCAGGACGAGGGGGGCGCGCGATGAGCGGTGACTCGATGCGTGGGGACTCGATGAGCGGAGCCACACTGCGGCTCGGGACCGTCCGGCTGGAGACCCTCCGACTGGGCACCCGGCGCTCCGCGCTGGCCCTGGCCCAGTCGGGACTGGTGGCCCGCGCGGTCACCGAGGCGACCGGACGGCCGGTCGAGCTGGTGGAGATCACCACCTTCGGCGACGTGTCCAAGGCGGCGCTGACCCAGATCGGCGGCACCGGGGTGTTCGTCAACGCCCTGCGAGACGCCCTGCTGGAGGGCGCCGTGGACTTCGCCGTGCACTCCCTCAAGGACCTGCCCACCGCCGCGCCCGAGCACCTGGCGCTGGCCGCGGTTCCCGAGCGCGAGGACGTGCGCGACGTGCTGGTCGCGCGCGACCAGCTGAAGTTCGCCGATCTGCCGGCCGGCGCGCGGATCGGCACCGGCTCGCCGCGCCGGGCCGCGCAGCTGCGCCTGCTGCGCCAGGACCTCGAGATCGTGGCCGTGCGCGGGAACGTGGACACGCGGGTCGGCTACGTCGCCAAGGGCGAGCTCGACGCGGTCGTGCTCGCGTACGCGGGCCTGGCCCGGCTGGGCCGGATCGGCGAGGCGAGCGACTACTTCGACCCGTCCGCGATGGTCCCGGCCCCGGGGCAGGGGGCGCTCGCCGTCGAGTGCCGCGCCGACGACGCCGAACTGGTGTCCGCGCTGTCCGCGTTGGACCACCGGCCCACCCGCGCCGCGGTGCGGGCCGAGCGCGCGCTGTTGGCCGCGCTGGAAGCGGGGTGCTCCGCGCCCGTCGGCGGCTATGCCGTGGTGAGCGCCGAGGAGCTGCAACTGACCGGGACGGTGACCGAGGCGGACAGCCTGGACGCCGTGCCCCGGTCGATCCGGATGTCCGCCACCGGACCGCTGGACGAGGCCGAACGGATCGGGCGAGAGCTCGCCGCGCGGATGCTCGGCCAGGGGGCCGCCGGCTTGATGGGGAATAAGCCGTGACTCTCACGACCGAGTCCGTCGCCACGCAGCCCGTGGCCCCGCATAAGCCCGCCCGCCGCGGCGCGCCGGAGGCCGCCGACGCGGCACCTCAGGACGCGGCGATCAACGGAGCTGTGACCAACGGCGTTGTGAAC
>JBOHCW010000598.1:0-6502 GCA_050725375.1 Actinocrinis sp.
GCCGGGGCAGCGGCGGGCCGGCCTACTGGACGGGCCCGCCTACTGGAGGTGCTGGCGGGCGGTGCGCGGCTCGCGGCCCGGCGGTTGCTGGGGGCCGGGGTGGGTGACCGGGTCGGGGATCGGAACCCGGGACGGCTCTCCGGGCTTGAGGATCAGCCTCGTGTCGTAGTGCCGCACGTCCAGCGTCGCGCCGGCGCCGGGATCCGTCGCCTCCGGGTCCAGCGTGTAGGTGGCCCGACCCTTGACGACCTCGACCTTCAGCACCCTGCCTTCGAGCAGCAGCTTGAAGCACAGGCGGTCCCAGCCGGCCGGAAGCCTGGGCGCGAAGAACAGGCCGTCCTCGCGGTGGCGCATGCCGCCGAAGCCGGCCACCAGAGCGATCCAGCTGCCCGCCAGGGCCGCCATGTGCAGGCCGTCCGCGGTGTTCTTCTCCAGGTTGTCCAGGTCCATCAGCGCGGCCTCGCACAGATAGTCGTACGCGAGGCGCAGGTGGCCTACCTCGGCCGCGATCACAGCCTGGCTGCACGCGGACAGGGACGAGTCGCGCACCGTGAGGCGTTCGTAGTAGTCGAAGTCGCGCGCTTTGTCCCTCGCGTCGAACGCGTCGCCGCGCAGGTGCAGGGCGAGCACGAGATCCGCCTGCTTGATCACCTGCTTGCGGTAGAGCTGGAAGTACGGGTAATGCAGCAGCAGCGGGTACTTCTCCGGCGGGGTGTCCTGGAAGTCCCACACCTCGTGATCGGTGAAGCCGTCCGACTGCGGATGCACGCCGCGTGTCTCGTCATAAGGCACGAACATGCCCTTCGCCGCCGCGCGCCAGCGGTCCGCCTCCTCCGGGGTGACGCCTAACTCGTGCGCGCGCTCCGGGTCCCGGGCCACCGCGCCGGCCGCGGCGGCCAGGTTCTGTTGCGCCATCAGGTTCGTGTACACGTTGTTGTCGGACAGCGCGCTGTACTCGTCCGGGCCGGTCACACCCTCGATCCGGAACTGGCCCGCGCCGTCGAAGTGGCCCAGCGACGACCACAGCCGCGCCGTGGACACCAGCAGTTCGACCCCGGTCTCGTGCTCGAACTTCTTGTCGCCGGTGGCCAGCTGGTAGCGCAGCACGGCGTCGGCGATGTCCGCGTTGATGTGGAACGCCGCGGTCCCGGCCGGCCAGTAGCCCGAGCACTCCTGCCCCGAGATGGTGCGCCACGGGAACGCCGCGCCGTCCAGCCCGTACTGCTTGGCCCGCTCCAGCGCCATCGGCAGCGTGCTCTGCCGCCAGCGCAGCGCGTGCGCGACCGCGTCAGGGGCCGTATACGTAAGCACCTGCAGCACGAAGCTCTCGGTGTCCCAGAACGCGTGCCCGTCGTAGCCGCTGCCGGTCAGGCCCTTGGCCGGGATCGCCCGCTGCTCGGCCCGCTGCCCCGCCTGGAACAGGTGGAACAGCGCGAACCTGACCGCCTGCTGGATCTGCGGATCGCCCTCGATCTCCACGTCCGCGCGCGCCCAGAACTCGTCCAGGCACGCGCGCTGCTCGGCCAGCAGCCCCTCCCAACCGGTCTGCCGCACGGCGCTCAGCGCCGCGTCCACCTGGTCGCGCACGGCGGGCAGCGAGCGGGTCGCCGACCAGCCGTAGGCGACGAACTTCACGATCCGCAGCACGTGGCCCGGCCGCAGCAGCGCGCTGACCGTGAACCGGCCGAGGTCTTCGCTGTGCACGCTGCGGGTCTGGGTGCTCTCGTGGCACTCCACGGTGTGGTCCATCGCCGCCGCGACGCGCAGCTTGCTGCTGCTGACCGTGTGCACCATGGTGATCTGGCCGTCCTGCTCGACGCACATATCCGGTCGCAGCGGGTTCATCAGCGCGGCGGCCGCGCGCGGGTCGCCGTCCGCCGGGGGCATCTCCTCGTTGGCGATCAGCTCGGACTGCACCACCACCCGGGTCGGCCCGTCCAGCGCCTCGACCTCGAAGCACACCGCGGCGATGGAGCGCTGGGTGAGCGAGACCAGCCGGGTCGAGCGGATCCGCACGGTCCGGCCGGTGGGCGACTCCCACTCGGCCTCGCGGCGCAGCACCCCGGCGCGAAAGTCGAGCACGCGTTCGTGCGCGTTCAGCTTCCCGTAGCGCACGTCCAACGGCTCGTCGTCGACCAGCAGCCGGATCAGCTTGCCGTTGGTGACGTTGATCACCGTCTCGCCCGAGTCCGGATAGCCGTACCCGGCCTCGGCATAGGGCAGCGGCCGCTGCTCGTACACGCCGTTCAGGTAGGAGCCGGGCAGTCCGTGCGGCTCACCCTCATCCAGGTTGCCGCGCCAGCCGACGTGCCCGTTCGACAGCGCGAACAGCGACTCGCAGTGCGGCAGCAGGCTCAGATCCAGCGAGTTCTCCCGCAGTTCCCAGGGTTCCACGTCGAAGACGGGATGCTCGATCATCACGGCGTCACCAGCAGTTCGTCGAGGTCCTGGACGACCACGTCGGCGCCGTGCGCCGTCAGCTCGGCGGTCTGGCCGAGCCGGTCGACGCCGACCACCCGGCCGAACTCGCCCGCGCGCCCTGCCTGCACGCCGGCCTGCGCGTCGTCGAACACCGCGGCTTGCGCGGCGGTCGCGCCGAGAGCGCGCGCGGCAGCGAGGTAACTGTCCGGCGCGGGCTTGCCCGGCAGCTTCTGCTCGTCGAGATCGTGGCCGTCGAAGGTCGTGTCGAACAGGTCGGTCATGCCGGCCGAGGCAAGCACGACGGCGCAGTTGGCACTAGACGTGACTACGGCCGTGCGCAGTCCGGCCTTACGCACCGCCTTCACGTAACGCACCGAGCCCTCGTAGCTTTCGACACCGTCCCGCTCCAGCAGTTTGTTGAAGGCGTCGTTCTTTGCGTTACCGACGCCGTGCACCGTCTCAGCCGTCGGCGGGTCGTCCGCCGCGCCCTCGGGCAAGTCGATGTCGCGCGACTGTAGGAACGAGCGCACGCCGTCGGCGCGCGGCTTGCCATCGACGTACTGCTCGTAGTCCTTGACCTTGTCGAAGGGCACGAACGGCAGCGATTTTCCGGCGTACACGGCGCGCAGCAGCGCGTCGAACGTCTCCTTCCAGGCGTTCGCGTGCACGGCGGCGGTCTTCGTCAGTACGCCGTCCATGTCGAACAGGCACGCGCGGACCTGCGGTGGCAGGCCGAACGCGCCGGAGCTGGTCTCGGTCACGGATGGGACTCCTTCGTGCCGGTCGCGGGTATGTGGACCACCCTCTCAAGCCAGCCTAGGCGCGAACAGGCTCGCAAGCGGGTCGACCGTGAACGTTTCCGCGCTCGCCCGGAGCATCGCGGCGCGCCGTTTAGATTCGCTCGATGCGGTTACCCGACCCCGACGCTGGACGTCCCGCGGTCCGCTACGGCCCCGGGACGCCTGTGCCAGAACACGGACACGGTGCAGAACACGAACACAGTGCAGACACGAACACAAGGGGACTGTTTCAATGGACCGCTTCGCAGTCAGCGTCGGTGGTTCGGCGGCCGGCCGGGTGGTGACCGTGCGCGGCGAGGTCGACCTGGCCACCGCGGACCAGCTGTGGAAGGAACTCGAACCGCTGCTCGCGCCCGAGGCCCTGGTGGTGTTGGACGGCACCGCGATCACCTTCCTGGACTCCAGCGGCCTGCGGGTTCTGCTGCAGGCCGGCAACCGGGCGAGCGCGGCGGGCGGTGCGTTCCGGCTGGTCGCGCCGCAGGCCGCGGTCCGGCGCGTGCTGGACCTGGCCGGCACCGGCGACCACCTGCAGACCCGCGACAGCGTCCCGGCCGCCCTGGACGGCTGAAGCGGCGCCGCGCCACCCGCGGTGCACGGCCGGCGAACCCGCCGTAGCCTTCAGCGACCACCGCAGCGACCACGACGGACTGCGCGCCGCCCCGCGCGCACTCGGAGGGAATCCCAGATGGACCAGCTCAACGCGGCCGAGCCGCAACCCACCGCGGCCTCGCGCACCGTGGTGCTGTCGATCCCGGCGGACCGCGAGCAGGTCGTGCTCGCGCGCTCGGTGGCCGGGCACATCGCCGCCCGGCTCGGGCTGTCGATGGCGCAGTTGGCGGACCTGCGGCTGGCCGTGGACGAGGCCTGCGGCCTGTTCCTGCTCGCGCCCGGGTTCGGCCGGCACGGCGAGAGCGTCGAGTGCCGGTTCGAGGAGGGACCGGCCGCGCTCACCGTGACCGTCTCCGCGCCGGCGCCCTCGACGGAGCCGGACGTGGACGACATCGGCTGGCTCATGCTCAGCGCCCTGGTCGACGAGCTGACCTGGAAGGCGGAGCGCGGCGTCGCCCGGCTCACCCTGGTCAAGCACCTGCCGGTCCGGGGCAGCTGATGGGCGGCGCCGACACGGTGAACACGGACCGGCACGGCGACGAGGCGGACGGGAAGCGCGAGGACGCGCCCCCGTCAGCCGTCGCGCCCACCGCGCCCCAGTCCCCGCACGCCGAGCGCCGCGCCGAGACCATGCGGGTCTTCGAGCGGATGCACAAGCTGCCGGCCGGCGACCCGGAGCGCGAGCGGCTGCGCGCCGAGGTGATCGAGGACCACATGGCCTACGCCCGGCGGATCGCCTCGCGCTACGGCGGGCGCGGCGAGGTGGTCGAGGACTTCGAGCAGGTCGCGTACGTCGGCCTGGTCAAGGCCGTGGACAACTTCGACCCGCAGCACGGCACCGGGTTCCTCGGCTACGCCACGCCGATGATCATGGGCGAGATCAAGCGCTACTTCCGCGACGCCACCTGGGACGTGCACGTTCCGCGCCGGATGCAGGAGCTGTCCAGCGCGCTGCGCAAGGCCAACGACGCCCTGACCCACGAGCTGGGCCGCTCGCCGAGCGTGGCGCAACTGGCCGAGCGGGTGAACGCGACGGCTGAGGAGGTCGTCGAGGCCCTGGACGCTTCCTCGGCGTACACGACGGCGTCGCTGGACCGGCCGGTGCGCACCGACGGCGACGAGGGCGCGAGCCTGGCCGAGTTCGTCGGCGGCGAGGACCCGCGCTTCGAGGCGGTGGTCAATCGCGAGGTGCTCAAGCCGCTGCTGGCCCGGCTCGGCGAGCGGGACAAGCGGATCCTGATGATGCGCTTCTTCCGCGGGATGACCCAGGCGCAGATCGGCGAGGAGCTGGACGTTTCGCAGATGCAGGTCTCCCGGCTGCTTTCGCGCATCCTGGACGAATTGCGCGCCGGGTTCGACTAGAGCGGGCGGGCCGCGGGTGGCCGCGCCGCGGGAAACAGTGTTCGAACGCGGCCGGTCAGGCGTCGGGGGCCAGGACGCACCAGACGCTCTTGCCGCCGCGCGGGTCCGGGGTCACGCCCCAGCTCTCGGCCAGGCGCGAGACGATGTCCAGGCCGTTGCCGCCGATCGTGCGGCGGATCTGCGGCACCACCGCGGGCAGGCCGTCGCCGTCGTCGTGGACCTGTATCAGAAGGCGTTCGCGGTCCAGCTGCAGCAGCACCTCGACCTCCGTGCCGGTGTGCCGCACCGCGTTGCTCACCAGTTCGCTCAGCACAAGGCCGCCGGTCTCCAGGAAGCGGGAGGCATCCCAACGCGCGCAGGCGGCAGCGAGGAAGTCGCGGGCTCTGCGCGGCGCCGTCGACTCGGAGGCGAGCCGGATGCGCTGTTTCAGTGGCCATCCTGGCAACGTGCTCTCCATGCCGGGCGGACGCGGTGCTGCCGCGCGGTGACACTGCGGAAGTAACACTGCGGAGGTAATACTGTGTGGGTCCTTATATGATCTGTGCGCACATGGTACCCCGCCGGCGCCGCGGCGCGCCGGTGTGAATTGCCGCGAGGCGCTGCCCGCGACGGCGCCGCTCCTGCATAATGCAACCTGATCAGCAGCCGACGCGACTTCGGAAGGGGAGGCGAAATGGCTCGATCGGGCGATGTCCCCGATGCCGCGCCCCCCGGCGAAGCGGCCTCGGCCGAGGTGCCGGCCGGCGCCTCCGACCTGCCCGCGCCCGACGCCGGGCCCGGCCCCTCGGTCACCGAGGTGCTGGAGCGGGTGATCGACGAGCAGCGGCGCGCCGAGGCGCTCCTGCAGGCGAAGTTCCTGGAGCACGGACTGATCGACCAGGCGGTCGGCGTCCTGGTCGCCCGGCTCGAATGCGGCCCCAAGGAGGCGTTCGAGCAGCTGCTGGAGATCGAGCGGCGCACCGGGCGCGACCTGATGGAAGTGGCCGGGGAGCTGGTCGGCCAGCCCAGTTCGGCGCGCACCCGGGTGCCCATGGACGAGGCGGTGCCGGTGTACGGCCGGCCCGGTCCCGTCCGGCTGGAGCGCGCCGGGGACGGCGACGAGCTGGCCCGCCTGCTGTTGACCGACACACTGGCCTGGTCCGGAGCGGTGGAGGCCGCGGTCGCGCTGATTCAGCGCGACGGCGCCCTTGAGCTGGTCGGCGCGGCCGGGCTGCCGCTGCGCGCGGTCAGCCAGTGGCGGCGCATCCCGCCCGCGATGGACTGCCTGCTCAACGCCGCGCTGCGCGAGCAGGCCCCGGTCTGGGCCGACA
>JBOHCW010000599.1:0-7251 GCA_050725375.1 Actinocrinis sp.
CTCCGGCCGCGTCGACGAGCGCACCGAGCGGTTCCGCCGCGAGCTGGCCGAAGGGCTCGGGCCGTTCGCCCGCCGGCTGCCCGAGTTGGCGCACGAGCTGGCCCGCCGAGCCGCCGCGCCCGCGGACCGCGATCCGATCGGACCGCCGCTCGGCGAGTTCAGCTCCGCCGAATACGTACTCGACGACCTGGAGCTGTCAGCCGGCGGCCGGCAGGACGGGCCAGACGACATCGGGCCCTGACTCGTCATCAGGACCCGATGTCAGGACCCGATGTCAGGATCCGATGTCAGCGCGGTTCCCGCCGCTCTTCCTCTTCCGCCTGGATTCGCGGCTCGCGGGCGGCGGCGCGGCTGGTGTCGAAGCGCCAGAGCAGTTCCAGGGCGACGCCCGCGCAGCCGGCCACGGCCAGCGAGGTGAGCGTCTGGTGCCAGGCGCCGAAGTGCAGGTCGAAGATCCGCCGCCCGGCCGGCACCAGCGCGACCAGCAGGAACCCGCCGGCCATCACGGCGATCAGCGCGCTCTTCCACCAGCGCAGCGGCCGGGCCACCAGCGTGAGCACCCACAGGCTGACCGTGAACAGGGTGACCATGGCCGAGGTCTGCTCGACCTCCAGCCGGGCGCCGGGTTCGAGCCGGGCCAGGTAGTACGAGATGAAGGAGGCGGCGCCCGCGATCAGCCCGCCCGGCACCGCGAAGCGCAGCACCCTGCGGGCGAAGCCCGGGCGCGCGCGGGCGGTGTTCGGGGCCAGGGCCAGGAAGAAGGCCGGCACGCCAATTGTCAGGGTACTGATCAGTGTGGTGTGCCGGGGCAGGAACGGGTACGGCAGCCGTGCCACGCCGACCAGGACCACCATCAGGAACGACTCGAAGGACTTGACCAGGAACAGGTTCGAGACCCGCTCGATGTTGCCCACCACCCGGCGGCCCTCGGCCACCACGGACGGCAGGGTGGCGAACCGCTCGTCGAGCAGCACGATCTGCGCGACCGCGCGCGCCGCCCCGGAGCCGGAACCCATCGCCACGCCGATGTCGGCGCTCTTGAGCGCGAGCACGTCGTTGACGCCGTCGCCGGTCATCGCGACCGTGTGGCCGCGCGACTGGAGCGCGACGACCATCTGCTGCTTCTGCCGCGGGGTGACCCGGCCGAAGACCGAGTGCCCGTCCACCGCGTCGGCCAGGTCGTCCGCGCCCCGCGCCCGATCGAAGGGGACCTCGGGTTCGACCGCCGGCAGGTCGCGCGCGTCGAGCGGCCGGTCGGCGCCGGGCAGGCCGAGCGAGGCGGCCACCGCGCCGACGGACACGGCGTTGTCGCCGGAGATGACCTTCAGATCGACGCCCTGCCGCTCGAAGTACGCCAGGGTCGGCGCGGCGTCGTCGCGCACCCGCTGTTCGAGCGTGAGCAGCGCGACCGGTCTGACGGCGCCGGGCCGCGACCGCGCGCCCTCCTCGGGCAACTCGCCCTCGTAGGCGGCGAGCATCAGGACCCGCAGACCGCCGGCGCCGAGCCGCTGAGCCTCCCCGGCCGCGTCGGTGCCGTTGCCGAGCACGTCCGGCGCGCCGAGCAGCCAGGTGCCGCGGCCGTCGGCGAACGCCACCCCGCTCCACTTGCGCGCCGAGGAGAACGGCGCGATCGTCTCGGGCCGCCAGCCGCCCGGATCGGGACAGCCCTCGATGACGGCCGCCATCGTCGCGTTCGGCCGGGTCTCGGCCGCGCCGAGGGCGCCGAGCACCTCGCGCACCCGCGGCTCGGCCGGCCCGTCGGGCAGGATACTGATGCCGGCCAGCCGCATGCCGCCCTCGGTGAGCGTGCCGGTCTTGTCCAGGCAGACGGTGTCGACCCGGGCCAGGCCCTCGATCGCGGGCAGTTCCTGCACCAGGCACTGGCGGCGCCCGAGCCGCACCACGCCGACCGCGAAGGCCACGGACGTGAGCAGCACCAGCCCCTCGGGTACCATCGGCACGATGCCGGCGATCGTGCGGCTGACCCCCTCGCGGCTCAATCCGTGGGCCAGCCGCGACTGCACGACGATCTGCAGGATGGCGGCCGGGATCAGCAGGATCGTCAGAAAGCGCAGGATGCGCGCGACGCCGTCGCGCAGTTCGGAGCGCACGAGCGTGAACTGCTGCGCCTCCGCGGCGAGCTGCGCCGCGTGCGCGTCCGGGCCGACCCGGGTCGCGCGCATCGCCCCGGAGCCGGCCACGGCGAACGAGCCGGACAGCAGTTCGCCGCCGACCCGCTTGGCCACCGGATCGGCCTCGCCGGTCAGCAGCGACTCGTCGACCTCCAGCGCCTCGGCCTCGACCACCACGCCGTCGACCGGCACCTTCTCGCCGGCCGCGAGCAGCACGACGTCGTCGCGCACCAGGTCGGCCGCGGCCACCTGCGCCTCGGCGCCGTCGCGGCGCACCCGCGGCCGGGCCTCGCCGACGATGGCCAGCGCGTCGAGGGTGCGCTTGGCCCGCCACTCCTGCACGATGCCGATCAGCGCGTTGAACACGATCACGAAGCCGAACAGCGCGTCCTGGATCGGCGCCACCGCCAGCTCGATCACGAACAGCGCGCCGATCAGCCCGTTGAACCAGGTGAACACGTTGGCGCGCAGGATCGCGGCGATCGAGCGGCTGGAGCGGGGCGGCAGGACGTTGACCAGCCCGGCGGCGATCCGTTCGGCGACCTCGGGCCCGGTCAGACCGCGCGCCGCGGGCTCGACCAGCGCGGTGCGCGGCTCGGCGGTCACGGGCGTCGGCCGATCATCGGGTCACCACACTGTCGACCCTAAGCAAAATGCGGCGCTTGTGCATACCGATGCCGAGCGAATGAGGCCGGACGCGGGAGCGTGCCCTGAGAGGGGTCAGCTGCTTAGCTCGTTCGGCGCACCTGGCAGGAGCAGTTCGTCACGGTGTCCGTCCGGCCAGCCGACCTCGACCCGCACTCCGGCGCCGCCTTCGGCGCGGGTGTCGGACGGATCGTGGCCGGACCCGCCACGTTCGTCCTGGTGTACCTCGAAGGTCACGCCCTCGGCCGCCCGCGGCCCGGACAGCGTCCCCGAGAGCACGACCAGCGCCGCGTACACCGTGCCGAACTCGACCGGTTCGACTGTCTCCACCTGCGGGATCGCGCTGAACGCGCCGAGCGGGTTCGTGCCCTGCGACACCGTGCAGCCGGCCCAGAACGCGCCGCGCAGCGAGACCACGGTCGTGCTCAGCCCGTCGTCGCGGGTCGCCCAGGCCGCCGCGCCGCCGACCACGTGCGGACGGATCGACTCGTCCAGGCCCAGTGCCCAGCCGCCGAAGCGCAGCGTCCACGGACCGGGCCGCGCCGGCCACTGCCCGCCGAGGTCGCCGGGGCCGGCCGGGTCGACCCGCGCCATCCGCACCTCCCACGGGCCGTGCAGCAACGAGGCGGTGGTCAGCCACGGGCCGACCGCGAACTCGTAGTGAAGGTGCTCCTGGTGCGGGTCGTTCGGGTAAGGCCCGTCGCCGCGCCGCCAGTGCGCGCGGTGCCGCGAGACCCCGCGCCCGACGCCGACGGCCAGCGGCAGCGCCGGGGAGCGGTGCGAGGCACGGCCGTCCACGACCAGCGCGATGTGCGAGTCCAGCGGCGACGCGGAGCCGTACTCGGGCGCGGCGTGCGTGGCGAAGCCGTGCCGACCGTATCCGGGCACGTCGACGCCGAGCCGGCCGCCGGCCACGTGGTCCCCGCCGTGCTGGGCCACCCGCACGATCCCGTCCTCCTTCGTCCCCGAGACGATCCAGCCGAGCCTGGGCAGCGCGAACGCCACGTCGTGCCGCTCGATCGGCAGCGGCTCCTCCGGCGCGCTCCACACCGGATGCTCCGGCGGCAGCACCAGCCCGGCGAAGCCCTTGCTCGCCCAGTAAGGCGAGCCGCTGCCCGAATAGGTCTCCCGCATCGGCTCGAACCGGCCGTGCCAGCCGATCGGCAGCAGGCCGTCGCCGTCGTAACAGCCCTCTGCCACGAAATGCCCGGCCACGGCGCTGGTCAGCCGCCGGGTGCGGCCGGGGCTCAGCGGCGTGGCGTCGAACACCGCACCGGTCCAGAACGGCGCGAGCATCGCGAAGCGGTACGTGAGCGAGCGGCCCTGTATCAGCGGCCTGCCGACGCCGTCGCGCCCGCCGCCGTCCACGCCGCCCGCGCCGATCAGGTGCTGCGCGTCCTGCAGGTACCGGAACAGCCGCCCGCGATACCGGTCGAGCAGGCCGGGCTCGGCGGCGTCGCCGGAGACGCGGCAGTACCAGAGCGGATAGAACTGCATCGCCCAGCCGCTGTAGTAGTCGAAGTTGCGCGGCTCGCCCGGCGCCGCCTCGCCGTCCGAGTACCAGCCGTCGCCGACGTACCAGGCCTCGGTGCGCGCGATGGCGTGCTCGATGTCCTCGGGCCGCCACGGTCCGCCGACCGAGCGCAGGAACGCGTTGGTGACCGCGCGGAACCAGGTCCAGTTGTTGTCGGGCGTGTCCGTCCCGAGCATGGCGCTCATCCAGGCGACGACGTTCTCGCGCACCCGCTGGTCGAGCCGGTCCCAGATGTACGGCCGCGACTCGTGCAGCGCCAGCGCGATCGAGGCGCACTCGACCTTCGCCTGCCCGACCTCGGCCATCGGGGGCCAGCGGTCCGGCGAGTCGGGGTCGGTGCCCGCGGCCAGCCCGGCGGCGTACCACTCGGCGATCGCGCCCGGGTCGCGGTCCGCCGACTGGGCGAGCCGGAACCCGGCCAGCAGGAAGGTGCGCGCGAAGCCTTCGAGCCCGTCGCTCCACCGGCCCGAGCGGCTCTGCGGACCGGGCAGGTGGATCAGTCCGTGGCCGGGCGTGGCATACGGGCGTACCGCGGCGAGCGTGCGGTCGGCCAGCCGCTCCCAGTGCCCGCGCGTCCAGCCGACCGGGGTCCACTCGACCGGGGTGCGCGCGGGCCGCGCGCGGCGGAGGCCGGCGTCCACATCCGGCCGTGCGGGCGGCCCTGCCATCAGTCGATCACCTCGGCGTCTCGGCGGCTTAGCGGCTCGGCGTCTCCACGTTCGGGTGATCGTACTCGTCCGCCCTCAGCCGGGCGCCGACTTCGATGCACGCGACTGTCGCGGTTGCCCGGACACGGGCCGAGATGCGAGCCGGAGTATGACAGGTCCCTTACCGCTGGGCGTTCGCCATCGCGCCTTCCAGCGCGAAGGTCGCGGCGCCGAGGCTGACCGGATTGCCGGGGATCGGGCACAGCATGATCCGGGTGTACTCCAGCTGCCGGGGCAGCGCGTGTTCGGCGACCGCCTCGCGCATCCCGGTCAGCAGCGCGTCGCCGAGCCTGGCCGCGACCCAGCTGGTGAGCACGATGACCTGCGGGTTGAGCAGGTTGATCAGGCCGCCGACCGCGACGCCGAGGTACCGGGCGGTGCGCCGCACCGTCTCGGCCGCCGCCGGGTCGCCCTTGGCCAGCGCGCGGGCGATGGCGTCGATCGCGGCGGTCTGATCGCCCTGGATCAGAGGGCTGTCCGGGTCCACCTCCCGCAGGGTCCTGACGATGCCCGGCGCGCCCACGTACGTCTCCACGCAGCCCATCGAGCCGCAGTGGCAGGCCCGCCCGTCCAGCACCAGCGTGGTGTGCCCCCACTCCCCCGCCGCGTTCGCGGTGCCGCGGTACAGCGCGCCGCCCACCGCGATCCCGGCGCCCGTGCCGGTGCCGAGGCTGACCACGACCGCGTCCTGGCAGCCGCGCGCCGCGCCGAACCAGAGCTCCGCGACGGTGCACGACATCAGGGGACTGTCGAGATAGACCGGGAAGTCCAGCTCCTGCGCCAGCATCTCGCGCAGCGGCACGTCGTGCCAGCTCCAGTTCGGCGCGTACACCGACAGCCCGCCCTCGCGCTCGACCTGGCCGGGCATGCTCACCCCCGCGCCGAGCAGCGGCCGGACACCGATCCCGGCCTGCTCGACCGCGGCGCGCACCGCCTTGACGATCCGGCCGACCACGTCCTGCGGCTGGTTCTCCCGCGGCCCGAGCCGTTCCTCGGCGCGGGCCAGCAGCCGCAGCGAGAGATCGAAGACCTCGGCGTGCACGTACGTCTCGGCGACGTCGACGCCGATCAGCGCCCCGCCCGCGGCGTGCATGGCCACCAGCCCGCGCGGCCGTCCGCCGTCCGAGTCCTGGTAGCCGACCTCGGTCAGCACCCCGCGCTCCAGCAGTTCCCCGACCAGGTTCGCCACGGTCGCCAGGCTCAGCCCGGTGACCGCCGCCAGCCCCTGCCGGGAGACCGGCGAGTCGGCGATCACGTGCCGCAGCACCTCGTTGCGATTACCACGGCGGATGTCACGCGACGTGCGCTTCACCATGCGGTGCCCCCTCCGGCGATTTTGCGCGCACTTCCACGAAACGTGCATTAAGCAAAAGCGTGCCTTAAACAAAGTTAGAGCTTAGCCCGGTCGCTGCCGGATCAGGGCACGACCTGCAGATCAGTGGCGGCGAAATTGCGTTCGCGCCCCGCCGTGCGCCGTCCGGAAACAGCACGCGCGCCGGTTTCGGGGACCTTACAGTCCCATGACATACCGGCCCGCGCCATCCCGCGCGCGGCGGCGGCCCGCCTAGCGTTGGCCGACATGAGAGTTCTGGTCACCGGAGCCGCCGGCTTCATCGGCTCGCACGTGGTCGAGGCCCTGGTCGCGGCCGGGCACGAGCCGGTCGGCTACGACGCGCTGCTGCCCGCCGTCCACCCCGACCCGGACGCCGCCCGTGCCCGCATCCCGGCCGAGGTCGAGTTCGTACAGGCGGACGTGCGCGATTCCGACACGCTCGGGCGGTATCTTCGCGGCGCCGACGCGGTCTGCCACCAGGCCGCGATGGTCGGTCTGGGCCTGAACCTGGACGACGCCCCGGACTACGCGGGCTGCAACGACCTGGGCACGGCGGTGCTTTTGTCCGCCATGGCGAGGGAAGGCGTGGCGCGCCTCGCCCTGGCCTCCTCGATGGTCGTCTACGGCGAGGGCCGCTACGACTGCCTGGAGCACGGCCGGGTCGAGCCCGGCCCGCGCGAGCCGGCGGACCTCGACGCGCGAAGGTTCGAGCCGTCCTGCCCGCGCTGTGGCAGCCCGCTGGCCCCCGGCTACGTCGACGAGTCCACCGCCCTCGACCCGCGCAACGTCTACGCCGCGACCAAGGCGGCGCAGGAGTTCCTGTCCACCGCCTGGGCCCGCGCCGCGGACGGAAACGTCGCGATGCTGCGCTACCACAACGTGTACGGCCCCCGGATGCCC
>JBOHCW010000600.1:0-4979 GCA_050725375.1 Actinocrinis sp.
CAGCTTGGCACGGCTCGACGACACAGCGCCACAGGCGCCTGTCCGCGGTGAAGCCCCGTTTCAGCGGGCGGGCGCCCGTACCGTCCTGCTCTCAGTCCTGTGTCGTCCGCTCGGGCTCGGCCGCGCCGCTATCCGAGGTCCGCGAACTGCCCGTCGGCCATCGCGGCCTGGAACGCGCGCCACTCGGCCTGGTCGAACACCAGCGCCGGCCGGGACCGGTCCGTGGAGTCGCGCACCGCGACGTGGCCGCCGGCCAGCGCGGCCAGCTCGACGCAGCTGCCCGATCCGTTGCTGTGGCTGCTGATCCGCCATTGCGCGCCGGAAAGGTCGATCGCGTACTTGGCGGGCTTCTCGGGCTTGGTCATCTCAGCTCATCTCCTCGGCGACCTTCCGGATGAACGCGTGCGACCCGTCGGGGTCGAGCGCGGCCGCCCGCAATCGGTCGAACATTGTCGTATACCGCTTTACATCGTATTCGTCCTCGATGTAGGACGCGGTCGTGAACTGCTCCAGATAGACGACGTCGGGGTCGTCGTCGCCGGGGAAGGAGAGCACCGTGAACGGCATCTCCAGCCCGGCATGCTCGCCCGCCGCGAACGGGATGACCTGCACCACCGTGTGCGGCGAGTCCGCGTGTTCCGCCAATCGGTCCAACTGCCCGCGCATCGCGCGCGTACCACCGACCGGACGGCGTAATGCGGCCTCGTCGAGGATCACCCACAGCCGTGGGGGATCGGGCCGCCGCAACACCTTCTGCCGGTCGAGCCGCAGCTCCACCAGTCTCTCGATCTGGTCCGGACCCGCCTCCGGCAGGCAGTTTCGGATCAGTGCCCTGGCGTAGAGCGCCGTCTGCAGCAGGCCCGGCACCAGTTGGTTGTGCATGAAGCGCATCGCGCAGCTTGAGGCCTCGAAGTCGAGGATCGGCGTGATGTGCTCCGGCAGCACGTCCTGGTAGGAGTGCCACCAGCCGTGTTTGCCGTTCTCCCGGGCGATCTCGACCAGCTCCGCGCGCAGCGGCCCGGCGCCGAGCCGGTAAAGGTCCAGCAGGTCCGTCACGTCGCCGTGGTGCACGCCGACCCGCCCGGTCTCGATCCGCGACACCTTCGACACGGACCAGCGGCCGTACGGGGCCAGCGACTGGGCCACCTGCTCGCCGGTCATCCCGGCCTCCAGCCGCAGCCGCTTGAGCTCGCCCGCGAGGCGTCTGCGGCGCGCGGTCGGATACAAGCCGCCCATCGCCCGCCCACACCTCCTCCACTGCGGTTCCGAGACGCGCGCCGAGATCGTCGGCGGTCGCGCTCACGGCGCCGATCCTGGCGGTCGGCGGGCGTCCGGGGGAGCGGACCGACGCGTATTCACCTGAAAGAGTTGCCGTGATGCAATTTGCATCCGCAATCTCATTACCAGTCCGTAGCATCGATGCCAGCCGTTCGGGAACGCGGCGGACCACCGTGCAGGACCACCCCTGGCAGGACAATCCATGCAGGACATCGCAGTCGGACCGGGACCGAAGGTGACAGCCCGATGACATCAGCAGCGACGGCGGGCACGGACCATCCCGCGCGGGCCACGGCAACGGCCACCGCCACGGCAGCGCCCGCGACCGCGGCGGACGGCGGCCCGCTGCCGGAACAGCGCGCCGGCACCGCCGACGACGAGCCGTCACCGGACGGACATACCGGCTGCGGCAGGGCGAGCTGGCAGTTCCCGGCGGCGCCGGTGCACGCGCGGATGGCCCGGATCTGGCTGGAGGCCTGGGTCGCCGACCGCGGGCCGGGGCAGGAGGCCGCGTACCGCGCTGCCGTCGCCTTCAGCGAACTGGTGACGAACGCGGTCCTGCACGGCGCGGGCCCGGTGACCGTCACCGTCCAGGTCACACCGGTCCGGATCGAGTGCGAGGTCGTCGACGCGGCCTGCGACCTGCCGGTCGTCTCCGCCGCCGAGGAGGACGACGAGCACCACCGCGGCCTCGCGCTCGTGGACGCGCTGACCACCGAGTGGCGGGTACGGCGCCGGCCCGAGGGCGGCAAGTCGGTCGCGTTCGTCGTCGAGGACTGAGCCGCGCCTCGGCCGGGTGTTCCCGTGGAGACGGCCGGCCGGCCCCGCTGGTCACACCGGTATCACCGGGCTCGAACGGCTGAACGAGGGAGGGTTCTGCGAGAACCCGGGCGGCGGTGGTTGTGAATCCTCCCGAAACCGATACGCTGCGCAGCGTTCTCCGTAGACTGCACAGCGTGGTCGCGGCCCGGGACCGGCGTACCTCCCGGTCGGCGCGCGGCCCGCGACGCCAGGGGAGGGGTGGGTATGGCCGTCGACGGCGAAGATCCGGCGCACGGCGGCGCCGCCGCCGCCAAGGCGCATCCCGCACGTGTGTACGACTACGTCCTCGGCGGCAAGGACCACTTCGCGGCCGACCGGGTGGTCGCCGAGCGCGTGCTGGCCAACACGCCGGAGATCCCGCTGGCTTGCCGCGAGAACCGGGCGTTCCTCGGCCGCGCGGTGCGCGCCCTCGCCGAGGGCGGCGCGCGGCAGTTCCTCGACATCGGCACCGGATTCCCGACCATGGGCAACAGCGACGAGGCCGCGCACGCCACGGCGCCGGACGCCCGCGTGGTGTGCGTCGACAACGACCCGGTGGTCTTGGCGCACAGCAGGGCGCTGCTCTCGCGCCGCGGCGTCGACCGCACCATCGTGCTGGCGGGGGACGCGCGCGATCCGAAGCGGATACTGGCCGACCCCGACCTGCTGGCCGTGCTCGACTTCAGCCGCCCGGTCGTGGTGATGCTGGTCGCCCTGCTGCACTTCATCCCGGACGAGCAGGACCCGGCCGGGATCGTGGCAGTCTTCCGCGAGGCCATGGCGCCCGGCAGCCATCTGGTCCTCTCGCACGCCACCCACGACTTCAACATCAAGATGCTGAACAACTCGCGGGTGTACAACGACGTGAGCGCGCCCTTCGTCCCGCGTAGCCGAGCGCGGATCAGCGCCCTGCTCGACGGGTTCGAGCCGCTGGAGCCCGGACTGGTCGAGGTGGCCCAGTGGCGGCCGGACGGCACCCGGCCGACCCCGGCGCAACCGCTGAACACCTACGGCGTGGTGGCGCGCAGGCGCTGATCAGGGACGTGCAGGGGTATGTAAGGCATTTGCCATCGTGACCATTGCCCATTCTGCGCTCTCAGGTATATAGTCCCGCTCAGCGCTTTGTACGGTAGTTGCACGGTCTCGCTGCGTGTGCAGCCAGGAAACGCCAAGGCGTTCTGAGGACGGATACGCACCGCGCGTCCTTCGAGGAGGTTCGACCGTGTCCAGCCTCGTCCGTCCGGCCGCGATCAGAGCGGTCCACGGTCGGGGTCGCGTCGTCCCGCCGCCCCCGCACACGGTGTCGGCCGATGCGCCCGTCGGCCGCGACGAACTGTTGCGCGAGGCCCGCGAGCGGCTGCGCGAAGGGCCCGGGGCGCTGCTCTACGGACCGGCTGGCATCGGCAAGTCCCGGGTGCTCACGGCGCTGGCCGCCGAAGCGGTCGGCTCCGGCGTCAGGGTCCTGCGCTGCACCCCGGCCGAAGCGGAACTGCGCCTGCCGTTCGTCTGCCTGATCGATCTGCTCGGACCCGTGCCCGACGACACCATCGACACGCTGCCCACCGGTATGGGCACCGCGCTGCGCGCCGCCCTGCTTCGCGGCACCGTCCCGCACAGCGACCAGGACCGGCTCAAGGTCCAGATGGCGGTGCTGCACCTGCTGCGCGAGCTGTCCTCGCGCGGCCCGGTCTGGCTGGTCATCGACGACCTGCAGTGGGTCGACCGGCCGACCGCGCAGGTGCTCGGCTTCGTCTCCCGGCGGATGGCCGGCCTGCCCGTGCGCGTGCTGGCCGCCGAGCGCGCCCCCGAAGGCGGCGCCCCGCTGTACGCCGAACTCGTGCCGCCGGACATCGCCGAGTTCGCGGTGACCCCGCTCGGCTCGGTGGACCTGGCCGCGATGCTTGACCGGTATACCGGCTCGAAGCTGGCGCCGCTGACGGTGCGCCAGATCCACGGCGCCTCCGGCGGGAACCCGTTCTACGCGCTCGAACTGGCCCGCGCGCTGCCGCCGGACCGCTCCGCGCTGGCCCCCGGCGAGCTGCTGCCGATACCGTCCCGGCTTCGCGCGGTGCTGCTGCGCCGCCTGCGCGAGCTGCCCGAGGCGACCCGCTCGGTGCTGCTGCTGGCCAGCACCGCCGAGCGCCCGACGCTGACGCTGCTGGGCAAGGTCGGCGGCGACGCGGGCTTCGGGCACCACCTGGCGGTGGCCGAACGGCTCGGCGTGATCCGGGTCGGCGCCGACGGCCTGATCCGTTTCGAGCATCCGCTGGTGCGTGCCGCGATCTACGCCGACGCCTCGTCCAAGGCGCGCCGCGCCGCACACGGCGACCTGGCCGCCGCGGTGGTGGAGCCGGTCGAACGTGCCCGTCACCTGGCCCTTTCGCACCCGGCCGAGAACGAGCAGGTCGCCGCGACGCTCGCCGAGGCGGCCGCGTCCGCACGCCGGCGAGGCGCCCCGGACACGGCGGCCGAACTCGCCGCGCTGGCCGCGCAGCGCACGCCGTCCGACGAGGGCACGCTGCGCACGGAGCGGCTGCTGTCCGCGGCCGAATACGCGTGTGACGCGGCCCTGCGCGGTGAAGCGCGACGGCTGGCCGAGCAGGTCCTCGGCCAGAGCGCGTCCTCGGCGCATCGCACCGCGGCGCGGATCATCCTGCTGCGCTGCGTCGGCAACCGGTTCGGCGAGGTCGGCCCCGTGATCGCGCAGGGCCTGGCCGAGGTCGCCGGGGATCAGGGCCTTGAGGCGAAGCTGCGCTGCTGGTCCGCGCGCGTCGAGCTGGTCGCCGGACACGTGGTCGCGGCGGCGGCGTTCGCCCGCGAGTCGGCGCTGCTGGCCCGCCGCGCCGGCGATCCGGTCACCGAGATCGGCGCGTTGTTTTATATAGAGCTCAGCCACGTGG
>JBOHCW010000601.1:0-4665 GCA_050725375.1 Actinocrinis sp.
GGTCGGTCTCGGCGCGGCCGAGCGCCCGGTTGAGCGCGCGGCCGTCGCAATAGAGCTCCAGGCAGCCACGCTGGCCGCACGGACACGGCGGACCGTACGGGTCGAGCGCGAGATGTCCGAGCTCGAACGCGTGGTCCGGCGCCGGCAGCGAGGCCGCCTGCGCCGCGGACTGCGTGAGCATCGCACCACTGATACCGACGTGCTCACATCCGAGGACCAGCAAGGTGGCAGCGTCACGTCCGGCGCCGTGGTGATACTCGGCGAACGCGGTGAGCGAGCCGTCATTGTGCGCGCGCACCGGCAGCTCAGTCGGCAACAGGGTACTGAGAATGTCGGCGACGGACACGTCGTGCCAGTCGAGGTAGAGCGCTGACACGATCGACCGTCCATCGCCGCTGACGATCCCGGCGACGCCCACGCCGACGCCCAGGCACGGACGTCCCGCCGCGCGCAGCGACCGCTCGATCCACCCGGCGATCGGCGCCAGCGCCGCCGCGGGGTCCCGCCCGGTCACCGGCGCGAGCCGCGCCTGGGCGAGAACGGCGCCGCCGAACTGCACGAGCGCCACATCTGTGCCGGTTGGCTGCAGGCTGACGGCCGCGGCGAGCGGCGCCCGAGCCGCGGGTTCAAGCCGAGGCGAGGTACGTCCGCGACCGGCCGACTCGCGCAGCGGCGAGTGCGCCTGCTCGCCGACCCGGACCAGCTCCAGCCGGGCCAGCTCGTCGACCGCGGCGCCCATCGCACTGCGCACCACACCGAGCCGCGCGGTCGCTTCCGCCCTGGTCATCGGCCCATCGCGATGCAGAAGCGCGGCAAGCCGACCAGGCAGCGCAGGAGTCGCCAGGTCAGCCACGGTGCGCACCACCGCGATTGCTTCTCCACCAGAACATGATCCGCCGCCAACCCTCCGAATACCCGCCACGAACACCATGGACTCTACCCGGAACACGCCGCCCCACCCGTCTTGCGCCCATTCATGTTCTCTCGTAGAACATAAGGAGGGCAGCGAGTAAGCCGAGAAGAAGAGGTGGCCCGCCGATGATCGAACTGACCTGGACCAGCACCGGCCTTGACCGTCCGAACGATCTGATCAGGTGCCGCTGCCTCCTGCGAGAACTCTGCGACACCGACCTCGCGTCGCCGGAGGCGCTTAACGTCAGCATCCCGACGGCCACCACAGGCGAGTCGGCGGGCCACCGTGTCGGGTAATACGGCCGCGGCTGTCGATATACCCGGCGTACGGGCTGAACCAACGATCCCGCGCCGCCAGATCGTCGCCGTCTTCGTGGCCTTCTTCGCCCTGGGCGTCGGCACGGCCAGCATCGGCGCCGCGCTCCCGGACCTGCGCCGCGTGTTCGACCTCGGATCCACCGGAGGAAACACGCTGGTCAGCGCGTACAGCCTCGGCGCCCTGATCGCGATCGTCACCTGCGGCGCACTGAGAACCAGACTCCGCGCGACCACGGCGATGGCCGTTCTGCTCGCCGTGTACGTCGTCGGCGCGTCAGCCATGGGACTGGCGCCGACCTGGACCGGCTTCTACGCCGCGACTCCGATCACCGGCCTGGGCTACGGCGGCCTCGTGCTCTACCTCAACTCGATCGTCGCGCGACGTTTCGCACACCGCAGCTTCCTGATGCTGATGCTGGTCAACGCCGTCTACGGCCTCGGCGCGATCGTCGGCCCCCTCATCGTCGGAATCGACCACGCGCGCCCGCAGACCGTCTTCGTCATCTCGGCGGCCATCGCCATCCTCAGCGCGCCGATGTGCGGGATGGGCCGAGAGCCGTCCCGCGCAGACATCCCCACTCGCCCGACCATCGCCGCCACCACCACAAGTGCCCGCGCCCGCGTCCCGCTGCGCGTCCGAATCCACTCCATCGTTCCGTTCCTCGTATTCGGGTTCTTCTACGCCGGAATGGAAACCGGCACCGGCGCGTGGGAGTCCACCCATCTGACCTGGACCGGTCACTCCACCTCCGAGGCCGCCAAGTTCGCCGCACTGTTCTGGGCGGGCCTGTGCGTCGGACGTTTCGTGCTGCCGTTCGTCATCCGAGATCGCAGCCCGCGCATCATCATCCGAGTCGCGCTCAGCGCGGCCCTGTTCACGTTCGCCGCGGCCGCGGCGCCGGCCGTCACGCCGTACGCCTACACGCTGTCAGGCTTCTGTCTCGCGCCGGTACTCCCGGCGGTCCTGCAGTGGGTCGCGCAGCGAGTCGAGGACAATCAGGCCGCGAATTCGATGGTCCTGACGGCCTCGATGGCCGGCAGCGTCGCCCTCCCCAGCGCGATCGGGCAGCTCGCCACGCCCGACACGCCGGCCGCGATCCCGCTGTTCCTGGTCGTGTTCGCGCTGGCCGGCCTGATCACCACGTTCCTGGCCGGTGAGACGATAGGCGCGAGCGGTTGAGAAAGAAAAGGAACGGATAGGGAGCAGTGGCAGCGACCATGCGACGCGAGAGCGACGACCAGGGCACCGGCGTACAGCTCGCCGACGACGTACGCCGCATCGTCTCGCTGGTCCCCTCGCTGACCGAGGCCGTGGCGTGCAGCATCGCGCCGAACGAGCCGGACCGACTCGTCGGCGTGACGAACTGGTGCACGCACCCGCCGAGCCTCGCGGCCCGGCGAATCGGCGGGACGAAGAACCCTGACGTAGCGGAGATCGTCAAGCTGCGACCGGATGTAGTCCTGGCCAACGAGGAGGAGAACCGGCAGGCCGACCTCGACGCCTTGCGCGCGGCCGGGATCGCCGTCTGGGTAACCGAGATCCGCACTGTCCCGCAAGCGCTCGCCTCCCTAGACAGGATGCTGGTGAAGGCCTGCGCCCTCCCCCGCCCCGAGTGGCTCGACCGGGCGAAAGCAGCGTGGTCACCCCTCGACGCCACCACCAAGCACCCGAACACCTATGCGTCGTCTGCGATTCAGACGACCGCGCTTCAGGTAACCGCGCTTCAGGCGACCGCGATCGTGCCGATCTGGCGGCGCCCGTGGATGGTCCTGGGACGCGACACGTTCGCAGGGGACGTATTGCGACGCCTCGGCGTCCACAACCTCTACGAGGACCACGCCGACCGCTACCCCGCTATCCCGATCGATGAGCTTTGTGCAACAAAGCCGCAGCTGGTCATCCTGCCGGACGAGCCGTACAAGTTCACCGAGGACGACGGCCCGGAAGCGTTCCCGGGCCTCCGTTGCGCCTTGGTCAGCGGCCGCCACCTGACCTGGTACGGCCCATCGCTGGCAGCCGCGCCGACACTCCTACGCGCACAGCTTTAGTTGTCCCGGATCGGCGCGTGACTGACGGTCCGCACCGTAGAGAGCAGGAATCCCAAGCCCCGGCGGATCGCGCCTCGCCACGCGCTGCGTTGTTCGGCGGCAAGCAACGTCCGCGCCGGACAACCCTTCCAACCGGCGCCGACAAACATCAGGCCCCTGTGTCTCGCTGAAACGGACAACCGGCATCGCGCCACGCGACCTGTAACAGCCATACCGGTTCCTCGGTCGCCGGCCGGTACCGTCCCCACGACAGTGACTGTTACCGTGAACGCTAAGCACGCATACGTCCGCGGCTCCCGGGCAACGCCCACAAGCGCACCGATTACGTGACGTCGCAGCCAGTCACGCACACCGGTTCATTGCCGACGGACGCCCGTAAACGTGTCCGTTTGAAACGGACAACCGGCATCGCGCCACCGCAGCCGGCGACGACACCGCCACCCGCTCCCTCGTTGCGTCGCCGAAACCGAGTGCCCACGCGTCTCCACTATGAAGGAGAACGGTCACGGACAAGCTGCCCAGCTACATTTCAGACAGTTGCCCGAGCGGTTCGAAACCCCCGCCCGCACAAGCCAGCCTTACGCAGCGGCGCCATCCGACACCCCGACGCGCCACCCTTTCAGACAGCGGCTGGTACATCAGGCCCCTGTGTCTCGCTGAGACGGACAACCGGAAGCGCGTGTTCACGAGCACACCAACCAGATAACGTCACAGACGTCACAGACAGTCACGCGAAACGTTCACTCGCCAACCCCGTGCTCGCGAGCCGGGCTCACTGGCCTCACGGAAGGTCTCCGCCATGCGGTGTCGTCGCCGCGCAGTCCACGCAAGTCCGATCGTTACCAGGGTCCTGTGTCCACCTCACGTGGACAACCCGCGTCATGAGACCACGGCCCGCGACAGCTGCGCTTTTCCCGCGCAGCACTGCTGCCATCCGATGACCCCGACACGCAACCGCTTCCAGTCAGCGCGGGAAAATACCAGGACCCTGTGTCTGTGTTAAACGGACAACCAGAAGTGCGCCATTACGACCCGCGGCGGCGGCACCAGCACCTCAGTCGGCGACACGCACCGCTGAAGCGGCACCTATACGTCTATACGTCCACCGCAACGCTCACGGGCTCACCGGCGAGGCGATGTCACAGACAGTCACATGTGGCGGTTCACCAACCCCGCCCCGCCCACAGCCGGCCTCACGGAACATGCCTCAACTCGGTCTCGTCGCCGCGCAGTCCACGACGGTTCAATCCATGTCAGGGTCCTGTGTCCACTTCACGTGGACAACCCGCGTCACGAGATCACCGCGCGCAACGACCGCACCAACTCCCATTCACCAGCACGCATCGCCGCTGCCGGCCCACGCCATTGCGACTCGCAACGCCCGCG
>JBOHCW010000602.1:0-3665 GCA_050725375.1 Actinocrinis sp.
TCGTCGGGGTGGTCGGGCCTAACGGCGCGGGCAAGACCACCCGGTTCAAGACCATCGTCGGTCTTGAGGAGCCGGACGCGGGCGAGGTCAAGGTCGGCGAGACGGTCAAGATCGCCTACGTGGACCAGAACCGCGGCGGCATCGACCCGAACAAGTCGCTGTGGGAGGTCGTCTCGGACGGCCTGGACTACATCCACGTCGGCCAGGTCGAGATGCCCTCGCGCGCGTACGTGTCGGCCTTCGGCTTCAAGGGCCCGGACCAGCAGAAGCGGGCCGGCATCCTGTCCGGCGGCGAGCGCAACCGGCTGAACCTGGCCCTGACCCTCAAGCTCGGCGGCAACCTGCTGCTGCTCGACGAGCCGACCAACGACCTGGACATCGAGACGCTCTCCTCGCTGGAGAACGCGCTGCTCGAGTTCCCCGGCTGCGCCGTGGTCGTCTCCCACGACCGCTGGTTCCTCGACCGGGTGGCCACGCACATCCTGGCCTACGAGGGCGAGTCGAAGTGGTTCTGGTTCGAGGGCAACTTCGAGTCCTACGAGAAGAACAAGGTCGAGCGGCTCGGCCCGGAGGCGGCCCGCCCGCACCGGGTGACTTACCGCAAGCTGACCCGGGGCTAGCGGGTGGAGACACCACCGGCCGGCGTCGCGTCAGCGCACACCGCATCGATTGACGCCGCATCACCTGTCGATGCGGCGTCACCTGATGCGCCGTCAGCCGCGCGAGCGCCCGTCTCCGGCCCGCAGCAGACCGACAGTGGCCTGCGATACGTGCACCTGTGCCCGTTGCGCTGGGCCGACATGGATTCGTTCGGGCACGTGAACAATGTGGTCTATCTGCGATACCTGGAGCAGGCGCGCGTGGAGTGGATGTTCACCACCGCGCAGCTGGCCGGCGTCACGGAGTTCTCGCTGGGCACGGTCGTGGCCAGGCACGAGATCGAATACCGCCGCCCGCTGGTGTACCGCAGCGACCCGGTCCGGGTGGAGACCTGGGTGACCAAGATCGGGCACGCCGCGTTCACCGTGGCCTACGAGGTGCGCGACGACGACTGGGTCTACGCCGTCGCCGAGACAGTCCTGGTCCCGTACGACCTGCAGGCCGCGCGCCCGCGCCGGATCACCGCCGTCGAGCGCGACTACCTCAAGCCGTACCTCGCGCAGTCCCCGACCAAGATCTACGCACGCTGATCATGGACGGCCCGGACAGGTACGCCTTCGGAGATCCCGATGACGCGTCCGCGCTCGGCGTGTATCTGGAGCGGCTGCTCGCGATGGACAAGACCGCCGCGGTCCGCTTCGTCGGCATCGGCCGCGCCGCCGCCGCGTACTGCGCCCCGCCGCTGCACGGCTCGGCCTCGCGCGGCGTGACCGTCCTCGCGGTGCGCGTGGTGGCGCTCGCGGACGGCGCGGCGCCCTTCGACCGGACCGTCGCGGCCGGCCGGCTGCTGGACGCGATCGAGACCGGCGGATCCGGCCCGGCCGGCTTCACCCTGCCCGGGCAACTGGTCGGCGGCCCGTCCTGGGCCGGCCTGCTGCCGCCGCGGGCCGGCTGGGTGCCGCTGGGCGAGGTCCCGCTGGCCCGGCTGGCCGAGGTGGTGGCGCAGGGCAACGCGGACTTCCGCTTCGGCGCGCTCGGCCGGGACCGCGCCGCGCTGGACACCCTCGCCGAGGAGATCTGGACCCGCGAACTGCCGCACGGCCTGCGCTGGCGCGCCGCGCACGCCGCGTCCGCGATGGGCTTTCTCGGCCCTTCCGCGCAGTCCGGCGACGAGAAGGCGCGCATCGCCACACACACGAGATGGCTGCGCCTCGACACGCCTTATGGCACGGTATTAGAGCGCAGCGTGCGCGCCTGACGGAGTCGGGCAACCGTGTGCCGCTGCATGGGGAGCATCGATGGGGGAGTGTCGGTGAGTGGAGTGTCACAGGCAGCAGCGGAGGCAGTATCTGGACCGTTTCCCAGGTCGGTACCGCGCCGTCCAACGGCAGGGGCTATGGTTTCCATCTCGGCCGATTACCTGCCCACGGTGACACGCCCGCCTCGGCCGCAGGACCCTGACCGCCTGGCCGCACGCACCGCCCCACGGCCACTGGACAGCACGAGACAGCGCTCGGAGATCGAGGAGAATCCCCATGAGTGACAGCGGCACCCACGAGGCGGCACCCGCCGCTGCGCCCAGGGTCACGGTCATCGGCACCGGCTATCTCGGCGCCACCCACGCTATCTGCATGGCCGTGCTCGGTTTCGAGGTGCTAGGCGTCGACGTCGCCCAGGACAAGATCGACCGGCTGGCCGCCGGACAGGTGCCGTTCTTCGAGCCCGGACTGCCCGAGCTGCTGGTCAAGGCGCTGGAGTCGGGCAAGCTTCGGTTCACCACCGACTACGCGCAGGCCGGCGAGTTCGGCGACGTGCACTTCCTGTGCGTCGGCACCCCGCAGCAGCCGGGCTCGAACGCCGCGGACATGCAGTACGTCGAGAGCGCGATCACCTCGCTGGCCCCGCACCTGAAGCGCCGGGCGCTGATCGCCGGCAAGTCCACCGTGCCGGTCGGCACCGCGGCGCGGCTGACCGGGCTGGTCAAAGCGCTGGCCCCGGCCGGGCCCGAGGTCGAGCTCGCCTGGAACCCCGAGTTCCTGCGCGAGGGCTTCGCGGTCGAGGACACGCTGCGCCCGGACCGCCTGGTGTTCGGCGTGGAGTCCGAGTGGGCCGAGCGGCAGTTGCGCACCGTGTTCGCACCGGTCATCGACGCGGGCACCCCGGTGGTGGTCACCGACCTGAAGACCGCCGAGCTGGTCAAGGTGGCCGCCAACTCCTTCCTGGCCACCAAGATCTCCTACATCAACGCGATGGCCGAGATCTGCGAGGCCACCGGCGCCGACGTGCACCGGCTGGCCGACGCGCTCTCGTACGACAACCGGATCGGCGGCCGCTTCCTGCGCCCCGGCCTCGGCTTCGGCGGCGGCTGCCTGCCCAAGGACATCCGCGCCTTCGCGCACCGGGCCGAGGAACTGGGCGTCGGCCACTCGGTGGCGTTCCTGCACGAGGTGGACGCGATCAACCAGCGCCGCCGCTCGCGCACCGTGGACCTGGTCGCCGACCTGGCCGGCGGCTCACTGCAAGGCATCCGGGTGGCCGCGCTCGGCGCCGCGTTCAAGCCGAACTCGGACGACGTCCGGGACGCGCCGGCCCTCGACGTGGCCCGCATGCTCCAGGAGGGCGGCGCGTCCGTGCGCGTGTACGACCCCGAGGCGATGCACAACGCCCGCCGCGCCTTCCCGGACCTCGAATACGCCGAGAGCACCTTCGACGCCGCCCGCGACGCCGACGTGGTGGTGCTGCTGACCGAGTGGACCGAGTTCCGCGAGATCGACCCCGAAGCCCTCGGCGCCGTGGTGAAGCAGCGCAAGGTCGTGGACGGCCGGCTCGCGCTCGACGCGGAGGCATACCGCGCGGCGGGCTGGGAGTACCGCGCCCTCGGCCGCCCGTAGCGGACCGCGCTTGATGCGCGGCGTTCCTTGATGTGCGCAGTTGTGCCAGAGGCGATCCGCTCGTCTCGGGCACAATGCATTTCTCTCGGTGACGCCTTATGCGGCAGTGAGCGTCTTGACGAAGCTGAGGTAGAGCAGGTCGATGGTGCCCGCTGTGCAGGTCGATCTCACTGT
>JBOHCW010000603.1:0-2854 GCA_050725375.1 Actinocrinis sp.
AGCCGGAACAGCGGACGCGCGACCGGGCCGAGGGCGCGCAGCAGTCGCTTGCGGGCCAGCACACCCTCCTCGAACACGGCACGCGTGCGGCCATCGTCGAGCTGCGTGATGGTCCACCGGGAGAATCCGTCCAGATCGCCGGACATCGACGCCTCGAGTACTCCGGCGACCACGTCGCGGCGCGACTGAATGGCCGTGAAGCCGAGACTGTACGGCAGGAACGACCTGATCACCAGATGTGCGCTGGTCTCGTCGAGCTGGCGCACCGTGCGCACCTCGGGCCACCAGCGCGGGTACGCGGCGAGGTCCGCGAGCGCGTCGACGACGGCTGACATCGGGGCGTCCAGGTCCCAGGTCGTGGCGAACTGATAGCGGTTCAGATCCATCGGCGTCCTTGCCCTCGCGCGTGGTCTCCGGCACTACTGGTTCTCGACGGCTACCCGGACACCCAGGTCTATCAGCGCCCGTCGCGGATCGCCTGGCGCAACACGACCATCGCGCCGGGGCCGGGGACCATCGCGAGCAGCAGGCACACCCCGAGGAACAGCGGCGGGTCGGTGATCACGAGGCAGCTCCCTCGGCGCGGCGGGATCGGACGACCCAGCTTGCCAGACGGCCGGCCGTTCGGGCACCGGCCCCGGGTCAGACCCGCACCAAGACCTCGTCGAGCGGCTTGCGCGCCAGGTCCGGCACCACGCAGTCCCCCGCCGGATAGCCGACCGGGATCACCGCGAACGGCGACTCGTTGCGCGGGCGGCCGAGCATCTCGCCGAGGAACTTCATCGGCGACGGCGCGTGCACCAGCGCGGCCAGGCCGGACAGGTGCAGCGCGGTGAGCAGCATGCCGGTGGCGATGCCGACCGACTCGTCCACGTAATAGTGCTTACGCGTGTTGCCGGCCGCGTCGAGGAAGTGGCGCTGGCGGAAGACCACGATCAGGCACGGCGCGTCGGTCAGGTGCGCCTTGACCGCGTCCGCGCCCAGCGGACGGATCGCGGACAGCCACTCCCCGCCGAGCCGGCCCTCGTCCGACACCTGCTCCTCGCGCTCGGCCTCCTTGCGGATCCAGCCGCGAATCTCCGGGTCCTCCACCAGCACGAACGTCCACGGCTGCTGGTGCGCGCCGCTCGGCGCGGTGGCGGCCACCGCGACCGCGTCGAGCACCGCCCGCAGCGGCACCGGGTCCGGCGAGAACATCCGCACGCTGCGCCGCAGTCGCATCTTCCGCAGCAGTTCGCCCGCGACCTCGACCGAAAGGTCCGCCGGAATCCGGTTGAAACGGTAGGGCACGGGCCGGTATTCGCCGCCGTGGCCGGGTTGCCGCCGGCCCGGCAGACTCTCGATGTCGTCCATGGCATGAAGGTAACCGCGCCCATCCGCGCCGCCGCGCGGCGATTGCCCGCGCTGCCCGGCTATACCCCGGAAACGGGGGACAACGGGAATCCGCCGTACCACCGAGCCGCCGGCCCGAAGGTTTTCAAAGCGCGCCGCGGACGGCTGAACCATTTCCGGCCGGGCCCCCGTTTCGCTGATGAAACCCCGCGCAGCCGCACCGGGCCGCGTTCCGCGAACAAAGAGAAGACCATCATGCGAAACCTGCCGCTGTCCCTGCACCGAGTTCCGCTCGCCGTCCGGATCGGGGCGCCGCTGGTCGCGGGCGCGCTGCTGGTGGCCGGATGTTCGAGCAGTTCCTCGCCCTCCGCCGGTTCCGCGAACACCGGCGCCGCCGGCGCGCCGAGCAGCGCCTCGGCCGGATCGGGGTCCTCGTCCGCGGCCTCGGTCACCGTCGAGACGCACGCCGGCCCGGCCGGCACCTACCTGACCGACGGCAACGGCCACACGCTCTACCTCTGGTCCGCCGACACCGGTACCAAGTCGAACTGCAACGGCTCCTGCGCGAGCGCCTGGCCGCCCCTGACCGGCACCGCGACCGCGGGCACCGGCGCGACCGCCTCGGAACTGGGCACCTCCGCGCGCTCGGACGGGACGATGCAGGTCACCTACAACGGCCACCCGCTCTACTACTACAGCCAGGACGCCTCCGCCGGGCAGACCTCCGGCCAGGGCAGCCAGCAGTTCGGCGCGCCCTGGTGGCTGGTCTCGGCGGCCGGCGCCGCGATCACCGCCTCCGGCTCGACCGGATCCTCGCCCAGCTCGTCCGGATCGAGCGGGTCGAGCTGGAGCTGACCGGCCGGTGACCGCCTCCCTGGACCGGGTGAGCGGCGCGGCGCGCCCGCCCGCCGACGGAGCCTCCCGCACCGCGGGCCGGCCCGTCGGCGGCTGGGCGTTCCTGGGCCTGACCCTCACCTCGCTCGGCGGCCCGCTCGCGCTGGCCGCGCTCTACGCCCCGCAGCTGGTCGACGACGCGAGCGCGTCGGCCGGCCTGGCGATGCTCGCCGCGGCCGTCGTGTTCGCCGCGCCGATCGCGATCTGGGTGAAGTACTCGCGGCACGTCTCCGGCCCCGGCGGCCTGTACAGCTTCGTCGAGGCGGCCGCCGGGCGGCGCGTCGCGCAGGTACAAGCCGTCGTGTGGATCGTCAGCTATCTGCTGTACCTGCTGTACACGACCGCGTCGATCGTCTACGACACGCTGCCGACCGTATTGCCGGGCGTGCGCCCTTACCGGCCGCTGCTGGAAATCGCGATCCCGGTGGTCCTGGCCGCGGTCATGCTCGCCGGGCGCACGGCCGCGCTGCTCGCGATCGGCGTCCTGGCCGCCGGACAGGTCGCACTCGTCGCCGCCCTGGACGTCGTGACGCTCGCACACAACCCGTCCACCGCCGCCTCATTCAGCTCACACGCGCCGGCCGGCTCGCTCGCGTCCGCCTCCGCGAACACCGCACTGCTGTACATC
>JBOHCW010000604.1:0-10219 GCA_050725375.1 Actinocrinis sp.
TGGCCCCGAGCTCACCGAGCTGATGGGCCGACCCGCGTACGACCTGCTGGTCGAGTTCTGCGAAACCCACCTCGCTTCGAAGACCCCGATCGCCCGCCACCCGGCGACTCCCGCGTAGCGGGGGCCACCGGGCCGACCGGCATCGGTCAACGCGGTCAGGCCCCGGTTCCCGGCGCCGTACTTGCTCCTGTGCCGCCAGCGCCACCACCGCTCGGGTTCGACGACCCTCCGCCGTCGGACGGCATGGTCCGCGAGGGGCTGCCGCCGCTTGGCGGCGACGAACTGGCGCCCGGGGTCGGAGTCTGCGACGAACCGTCGCTCGGCGGGCCGCTCGACCCGGGGCTCGACGGTGTCGAGCCGCCGGTTCCGCCGGTGCCTCCGGTCGGCTGCTGGCTGGGCGGCGGCGTGGACGTGACCGGGTAGCCGCCGCGCAGCGTGACTACGGCGCCGTTGGGTGCGAACGTGACCGTCGTCGTCCACTGACCGGCCGGCGCGGCGCTGGTCGCGGTCGCGGTGATCGTGATCGACTGCCCGGCGGCGAGCGTGCCGGAGTTCTGGCTGAGCACGATCCACGCGTCGTGCCGCGTCGCGCTCCAGGCGATCGGCGTGCCGCCGGAGTTGCGCAACAGGATCGAGACGCTGTTCGGGTCGGCAGCACGCTGGTTGATGCTGACGTGGAAGCCGGTGGTGTTCACGCCCGGTCCGCCGCTTCCCGCCCCGGCGCCGCCCTGGCCCGCGCCGGCCGCACCCGATGACGCCGCGCCGACACCGGAAGCTGATCCGGCCGGTGCGCCGCCCCCGCCCGCGCCGATCCCGTGTCCGCGCGCCGCCGACGACTGCGCGTTCGACGAGGTCACAGGCGCGGGTGGAGTGCTTACCGAGACCGACATTCCGCTGCCGCCCTGCGAGCCGATCGGCCCGGACGGCGCGCTGCCGTCGAGCAGGTTCGACGAGCCGTGACCGTTGGACGCGACGCCTATCAACGCCGCGGCGGCCGCTGCGGCCGCGCCGACCGCGCCGAGCGCGACGGCCGACAGCATCGCCTGCCGTACCGGCCGCGACTTGTGACGCGGGTGCGAACGCGGCCCGCCGTCGACACCGCGCGGCTGCTCGGTCGATGGCGCGGCGAAGCGCTGCGTCCGGGTCGCCGAGTGCGCGCCAGAGGGCTGCGCGGCGTCCGGCTCGGCACCGAGGACCGGAGACTCGGACGCACGCAGAGCGAAGCGCCCTGGCCCGGTCGAGATGAACTCAGTCGGTGGCTCAATGCCCTTACTGAACGCTGCGCCAGCGGCAGCGCCGCCGGTAACCGGAGCGCCTGCCCTAGGACCAGCGTTGCTCACGCCGTCCGTCGCACGCGGACGCTGCGCACGCGCCGATCGCGAGACGCCAGTCGTCGGCATCCGCTCCATCTCGGCGTCCGGCGGCAGCACGCGCGCGGCCCAACTTCCGGGCGTGCGATACACGCCGACAGTGTCGTCGCTGGATCGGTCTCGCGCGCGCGATGGCATCGCCGACGTCGGAGACGGCGAACTGCTCACGTGCCGCGTCCGAGTCTCCGCGCCGAGGCCGCTCGCTCCCCGCGTGCGGCGCGGCAGGTGCACGTCCGTCGCAGCGTCCACAGCCGGGCTGTTCACGGCCGGGTTGTCCACTACGGAGGACCACGCCGGCAAGGTGACTGCGGCGGCACTAGCGGCGGCCGAGGCCGCACCGCCCATCGTCGCCGTCGTGGCCTTCGCGCCGGGAGCCGTCGTGACCACGCGTGACGAGCCGCGCTTCGGCACCGCGCGCCGACCGCCGCGCCGCCGGACCGGCACCGGCTCGCCGACAGACGGGAAGCCGTCGGGCGCGAACCGCTGAATGCGGGCGGCGATCGCCTCGTGGTCGATGCCCAGCCGCAGCGCGTTGTCCGGGTCGTGCAGTTCGTCCAAAACGATCTCGCGCAACGCACGCGGAGCGGCGACGAAGGGCAGGATCGTGGGCGCTGCCGGTGTGCCGATCACCGTGTGCAGATAGTGCTGACAACGCGTGCAGCCGTCGACGTGTTCGGTCAGCGGCGCGCGCAACGTCGCGTTGAGGCGCCCGGTCCAACCGAACGTCAACTCGGCGAGCTGCGCACAATGCTCACGCGACGCCTTGGCCACCGCGACGGCCGCAAGCGAACGCTCCAGCTCACGCCACGCGTCAGCCAGCACGCCGAACCCCTGCGAGCCGACCGACCCGATCACGGCGCCGGACCCCGCACGGCCGCCGGACTGCCCGAGCCCGAGCACCAGGCCGAGCCCGTTGCTGTCGAGCCCGTGACGGATCGTCAGCTCCAGGATCTCCCGGTGCGCCGGCGCGAGGCCTTCGGACTCGGGCCATTCCAGCGAGTGGAACTCGGCACGCCGCAGATTGCGCTCCAGCGAGGCGAGCGACCCACTCGGGTCCGCCGCACCGCTCGGCGGCCGTAGTCGCACCGAGGCGGGAGTCAGCGAGCTGGCGCCGTCGACCGCAACGCCCATCGCGACGGTGTCAGACGCCGACGACGTCGATAAGGACAACGATGTCGAAGAAGCCGCGGGCGAGAACACCAGTGATGTGGAGGGCACTGAGGCCGCACGCAGCATGCACTCACGGCGCAGGATCGCGTAAAGCCACGGCTGGATGTGTTCAGGCTGTTGAAGCTGCGTCACATTGCGGTCGGCGATGACGAACGCGCAGTACAGCGCGTCCACCGCCGCGTCGTGGTCACGCAGCGACCAGATCGCGTACGTGTGCAGCCCGTCCACATACGCGTCGTACGCGGCGGCCCGGCCCCAGCCGTCTCCGGCATCGCCGCTCGGGCGAATCGGCTCGGTACGCAGCGGCCGGTCGAGCAGGTCAACGGCGTCCGGCACGGGGTCGAGCAGGACGGGCGCACCGCCCGCCGTCGCGGCCGTGGCGCGCCCGGCGCCGCTTGCATAGTCAGCGTTCACAAGGCCGACGGTAGGCGGCGCTACGCCGGGTGCGCCCCCAAGTCCGCGCCCTATCGCTCGACTGAGTGACTTTGTGTGACTGTCTCGCCACTCATCTGGGTGAGGTTCCCAGTTTCGGCGTCACCTGTTAGGGAATGGTCGTCGGCGTCGAGGTCGGAGTAGAAGTCGGGGTGCCAGTCGGCGAGGCTGTATCGGTCGGCGTTGGCGGAGGCTTGGGCGTCGTCGCTGACGCCTTTGGCGTACTCGGTCTAGTCACCGGCGTCGTGTGCGTAGCAGGCGGAGTGGTGTGCGTACCACCCGTCCCGCCACCCGTACCACCACCCGTGCCGCCGTTGGCTGGCGGCGCAGTCGTCTTACCGCTCGTCGCCGTCGCGGATGCCGAGGTCGACGCCGCCGTCGCGCTCGGGGTCGCCGGGAGCAGCAGGTCCGTCGGCGTGCCCGAGTCGGTCGGCAGGGCGGCCGTCGTCGCCGTCGTGCCCTGGGTCGAGTTGGCGGTCGGCGACGTCGACGGCGAGCTTCCGCCGAGCACGACGTACGCCAGCACTGCGATCGCGGCCGCCGCCGCGGCGAACCCGACCGGCAGCACCCACTTACGCCCCGAACCAGCGCCGCTGTACTTACCGCCGAACGGGAAACCGTTCTCGTCGAACCGCCCAGCGCGCTCGGCGATCCGCGTCGCGAACGCCGCGCCGGCCGGATCGCGCAAGCTCTCCAACACGCGCGAACGCACGCCGGGCGGCATGAACGAGTGCGGCAACTCCTCGAACAGCCGCAGCGGACGGCGGTTCTTGACCGTCACGCTGCAGATCGAGCACTTCTCGATGTGCTTGCCCGCCTGCTGCACCCACGCCTCGACGCCGCGGCCGTCCAGCTGGTCGAACCTGCGGCCGAACTCCGCCGCGTCAGGACACTTCGGGTCGCTGGTCCGTGCCGCCAGCACGACCAGCAGCGCGTGCTCAAGGTCCGCCTGCGCCGCCCCGACCCGCTCGCCCACCTGCTCCTCGGGGATGCCCAGCACGCGCGCGAGATCCGCGTCCACCAGCCGGTGCCGGAACGCCAGATCCAGCAGCTCGCGCGTGTCAGGGGGCATCATCGCGTAACAGTCGAGCGTGATCCGGGCCAGCCGGTCGCCGCGAGCGGCATCCCCGGAATCGGATGGGATCTCCTCGCTGACGCCCACACGCCCGCACTCAGCCCGGGTCAGCGCGTAAAGCCACGCACCCAGTTCCTCAGGCTGACGCAGTTCCCGCACACGGTTCACGGCGACGATGAACGCATCGCGCAGCGCGTCACCGGCCACCTTGTGCTCACCGAGAAGTTCGTGACAGTAGGCGTACAGTCGCGCACCGTAAATGTCGTATATCTGACCGGCCGCGAGCCGGTCCCCAGCCCGCAGAGCGGTAACCAAATCGCGGTCAGTCACGAAAGGCAAGGTAAGGCATAAGGGGATTTGAGTTCTACTGAGCAGACAAACAAACCTGCCCTGGGCCGTCAGATATCGGGCATAGCCATACCTACCGACGTGTTCGAGTGCCCTCCGTGCCGACAGCCGCCGACACAGCCCCGCCATACCCGCACCACTTACCCGATGATCGGATCCGGCACGCTTGACGCGTCGTCACCCACCGTGTCCGATCCGTCGCCCATCCGTTCGCACTCGGCCGATCGCGCCACCGCGGTACGCCAACCTCGTCAGCGACCCCCCTCCCCCCCCATCAGTAGCCGTACTTGTCCCCGCGACCGGCTACCGTCGTGACCATGGCCACCACGAGCAGATCCACCCGTACCGCCGCGCCGCGCGACGGCTACCGCTGCACCGAGTGCGGTATGACGACGGTCAAGTGGGTCGGCCGCTGCCCGGAATGCCAGGCGTGGGGCAGCGTCGAAGAGGTCGGCATCCCCAAGCCGCGCACGGTCAAGGCCGGCCCGGTCAGCGCGCCGGCCCGGCCGATCGACCAGGTCGACGCGACCACCGCCAAGGCGCGCTCCACCGGCGTGCCCGAACTCGACCGGGTCCTCGGCGGCGGCGTCGTGCCCGGCGCGGTGGTCCTGCTGGCCGGCGAACCCGGCGTGGGCAAGTCCACGCTGCTGCTCGAAGTCGCCGCCGCCGGCGCCTCGCCCGAGCGGCCGGTGCTCGTGGTCACCGGCGAGGAGTCCGCGGCCCAGGTCCGGCTGCGCGCGGACCGCATCGGCGCGCTGTCCCCCGACCTGTACCTCGCCGCGGAGACGGACCTCGCGGCCGTCCTCGGCCACATCGAACAGGTCCAGCCGAGCATGCTGGTGCTCGACTCGGTCCAGACCGTCGCCTCGGCCGAGGTCGACGGCGTCCCGGGCGGCGTCACCCAGGTCCGCGAGGTCAGCGCGGCGCTGATCCGGGTCGCCAAGGAACGCGACCTGGCCGTCATCCTGGTCGGCCACGTCACGAAGGACGGCTCGATCGCCGGCCCGCGCGTCCTGGAGCACCTGGTCGACGTGGTGCTGCAGTTCGAGGGCGACCGGCACTCGCCGCTGCGCCTGGTCCGCGCGTCGAAGAACCGCTACGGCCCGACCGACGAGATCGGCTGCTTCGAGATGCACGACAGCGGCATCAGGGGCCTGGACGACCCGTCCGGGCTGTTCCTCTCGCGCCGCTCCGAACCGGTGCCGGGCACCTGCGTGACCGTCACCCTCGAAGGCCGCAGGCCCCTGGTATGCGAGGTCCAGGCCCTGGTCGCGCAGTCGAACCTGCCGCAGCCGCGCCGGGTGACCTCCGGCCTCGACTCCTCGCGCGTGTCCATGATCATGGCGGTCCTCGAACGCCGCGGCCGCGTCCCGCTCGGCAAGCACGACGTGTTCGCCGCGACCGTCGGCGGCGTGCGCCTGGTCGACCCGGCCGCGGATCTCGCCGTGGCCATCGCGATGACCACCGGCACGATCGACGCCCCGCTGCCCCCGACCGTCATCGCGTTCGGCGAAGTCGGCCTCGCCGGCGACGTACGACCGGTCACCGGACTGACCCGCCGCCTGTCCGAGGCCGCCCGCCTCGGCTTCCGGACGGCGTTGATCCCACGCCGCGCCGACGGAGAAGAGGCGCCGAAGGTACCCGAAGGCATGCGTATCGTCGAGGTCGCCGACATCGCGGACACGCTGGCCACGCTTCATCAGATGATCAACAGGTAAACTCGGTGACGCTAACGTCCCGTCTCACTGGAGCGCCATGGCCCCCCACGACCGCGCCGCCGAGCAGGCGCAACGCGCCACCCTGGCCTCGCTCGCGCCCGGCACCCCGCTGCGCGACGGCCTTGAGCGCATCCTGCGCGGCAACACCGGCGCGCTGATCGTGCTCGGCTTCGACAAGACCGTCGAGAGCATCTGCACCGGCGGATTCGTGCTTGACGTGGAGTTCTCCGCAACCAGGCTGCGCGAGTTGTGCAAGATGGACGGCGGCATCGTCGTCGACCGCGACTGCACCCGGATCGTGCGCGCCGGCGTCCAGTTCGTGCCCGATCCGGCCATCCCCACAGTGGAGACGGGCACGCGCCACCGCACCGCCGAGCGCGTCAACCGCCAGACCGGCTTCCCCGTCGTGTCGGTAAGCCAGAGCATGCGCCTCATCGCGCTCTACAGCGACGAGAAGCGCACGGTTCTGGAGGACTCCGGAGTCATCCTTTCGAAGGCAAATCAGGCCCTGGCCACGCTGGAGCGCTACAAGCTGCGCCTCGACGAGGTGGCCGGCACCCTGTCCGCCCTCGAAATCGAGGACCTGGTCACCGCGCGTGACGTCGCGCAGGTCGCCCAGCGCCTCGAAATGGTCCGGCGCATCGCCGTGGAGATCGAGGGCTACGTCGTACAGCTGGGCGTCGACGGGCGGCTCCTGGAGCTGCAACTGGACGAGCTGGTCGCCGGCGTCGAGCCTGAACGCGAGCTGGTCGCCCGCGACTACCTCACCCGCCCCCGCACCGTCGACGACACCCTCGACGGCCTCGACGGCCTCACCCGAGCCGAACTGCTCGAACTCGCCATCGTGGCCAAGGCACTCGGCTTCAGCGGCGCGGACGCACTGGACACGGCCGCGTCCCCCCGCGGATACCGGCTGCTGGCCAAGGTCCCCAGGCTCCCCGGCGCGGTGATCGACCGGCTGGTAGAGCACTTCGGCGGCCTCCAGAAGCTGCTGGCCGCGTCCGTGGCCGACCTCCAAGCAGTCGACGGCGTAGGCGAAACCCGAGCCCGCACCGTCCGCGAAGGACTCTCCCGCCTGGCCGAGTCCTCCATCCTGGAACGGTACGTCTGAGACTTAACACGTCTGAGACTTAACACGTCTGGCACCCAAGAGGGCGCTACTGCAGGTTGTACTACTGCAGCGTGAACTGCACTGAGGCGGCGTTCACGCCTGTGACTGCCGCGGTCACGGCATAGGCACCCGGGCTGACCGTCGGCGGATTCGTCGGGCAACTGGCCACGGACCGCGCACGGGTCCACTTCACCGGCTCGGTATAGCCGTCGCCCGGCCCTAGGACACGCATGTCCTGCTTACCCGCGCACGTCGACGTCGTCCAGGCCGGCGTACCCGAGCCCACCGGCGTGACCGTCACGACGACGCCCTTGCCTGACACGTCGAACAGGCAGTTACCGGTCCCGGTGTTATGCAGTATCACGCTGAACGTCGGGTTCTGACCCGCCGCGTACGTCGGCGGCCCACTCACCGTGGACTTGTCCAGTTGAACCTGAACCGACAGCACGCACCCGGACGAACCCACGGGTACCCCGCCACCCGACGAACCCGATCCCCCGGCGCCGCCGGAACCGTTGGCTCCAGGCGTTCCGCCGCCTCCCCCGGTCAAGCCCCCGCTCGCACCGCCACTGCCGCTTCCACTGCCCCCACCGGTACCGCTGCCGCCGCTCGCGCCCGGCGTACCCGAGCCCGTCGGACCGACGACAGGGTACGAATTTATCGGCGGCAGCGTGCCCGTGGGCACCGGACCCGGTGTGATTATCGAAGAACCTGTGCTGGGTGTGGAGGACGCGCCGGCCACCGGGCCCTGCCCCGATCCGCCGGACCCGGAGCAGGCGTACGCGGTGAACGCGATCAGCACCAACGGGATTCCGAACACAAGGATGCGCCGCCGCCAGTACACCGCGGGCGGCTGATTACCGACAGGGCGGAGGAACGATCCCACGGGACGTCACCTTATGGCATGCGAGACGCCGTTCGACGCATTGGCTTAATCAGCGTGTTTGACAATGCGACGATAAGACCGATGCCTACTCGAACCGCTTCGCCCACTTCGTCCGCTTCGACGACCTCGTCGGCGCGGCCTGCGACGACCGCTCCGTCCCTCTCGACCCCGGCGTCCGCGTGCGGCGAGACCGCCGACGAGCTCACCGAGCTCACCCGCGCCTGGTTCGCGATCCATCGCAGAGACCTGCCGTGGCGCTCGCCGGACGCCGGAGCCTGGGCCGTGATGGTCAGTGAGTTCATGCTCCAGCAGACGCCTGTGGCCCGCGTGCTGCCGGTATACGAGTCCTGGATCACGCGATGGCCGACACCCGCGTCGCTCGCGGCTGAGGAGGCTGGCGAAGCAGTACGTGCCTGGGGACGCCTTGGGTACCCGCGCCGCGCCCTACGGCTGCACGCTGCGGCTGTGACGATCGTCGAGCGGCACTCGGGCGCCGTCCCCGACGATTACGCGGCCCTGCGCGCCTTACCGGGCGTCGGCGAGTACACGGCCGCAGCTATCGCATCGTTCGCGTACGGCCGCCGCGCCGCGGTGCTGGACACGAACGTGCGGCGCGTGCTCGCGCGGGCCTTCTCCGGAGTCGAATTCCCCGCCGACTCACTCACGTCCGCCGAGCGCGCGCTGGCCGAAACCGTGTTGCCGCTGACCGACGACGACGCGGCCGCGTGGGCCGCCGCGTCCATGGAACTCGGCGCGCTGGTCTGTACCGCGAAGACGCCGAAGTGCCCGCAGTGCCCGATCGTCGAACTCTGCGCCTGGCACGCGGCCGGCCGGCCCGCGCACGACGGGCCGCCGCGCCGTGGCCAGACGTATGCCGGGACCGACCGGCAAGCACGCGGGCGCCTTCTCGCCGTACTACGCGACGCGCGCCGGCCCGTTGACGAGTCGGCATTCGAGCCGGTCTGGCGCCTCGACGACCAGCGGGTCCGCGCGCTGGCCGGGCTGGTGGCGGACGGTCTCGCGGTCAAGCTGCCCGACGGGCGCTACCAGCTGCCCTAGCCGGCATCGCACACCGCCGACTCGCCCGAGTTGTCCGCGAGCCGCGCATCGAGTCACTTATCCACAGGCCACGCGGATTGCGAACGAAACACCCTACCCAACCCGGTAACCTGGTATGCGTGAGCATCCGCCTGCACGACACCGCCGCACGCAGTGTGCGTGACTTTGTCCCCACTGAACCGGGCAAGGTCTCGATCTACCTGTGTGGCGCCACCGTGCAGTCGGCCCCGCACATCGGGCACATCCGGTCCGGCGTGAACTTCGACATCCTGGTGCGCTGGCTCGCCTACCGGGGCTTCGACGTCACCCTGGTGCGCAACGTGACCGACATCGACGACAAGATCCTCAAGAAGGCCGCCGACCAGGGCGTCGAGTTCTGGCGGGTCGCGCAGGTCAACGAGCGCGCCTTCACCGCCGCGTACGACGGCCTCGGCTGCCTGCCGCCGACCGTCGAGCCGCGCGCCACCGGGCACGTGCCCGAGATGATCGAGCTGATGCAGGACCTGATCGACAGCGGGCACGCGTACGCGGCCGGCGGTGACGTGTACTTCGACGTGCGCAGCTACCCGGAGTACGGCGCGCTGTCGCACCAGAAGGTCGGCGACATGCTGAGCGCCGACAACGCCGACCCGAAGAACGCCAAGCTCGACCCGCAGGACTTCACGCTGTGGAAGGGCGCCAAGCCCGGCGAACCGTTCTGGAACACCCCCTGGGGGCCGGGCCGGCCCGGCTGGCACCTGGAGTGCTCGGCGATGGCCCGGCGCTACCTCGGCCGCCGGTTCGACATCCACGGCGGCGGGCTCGACCTGGTCTTCCCGCACCACGAGAACGAGATCGCGCAGTCCGAGGCGGCCTACGGCCGGCCGCTCGCGCGCGCCTGGATGCACAACGGCTTTCTCAACATCAACCAGGAGAAGATGTCGAAGTCGCTCGGCAACATTCTTTCCATCCGCGACATTCTCGCCGGCCACGAGCCGGCGGCGCTGCGCCACTACATGTACTCCAGCCACTACCGGAGCCCGATGGATTTTTCCGAGCAGGGGCTGGAAG
>JBOHCW010000605.1:0-6722 GCA_050725375.1 Actinocrinis sp.
TCGGTGCAGCCGGCGACCAACTCGGCGCAGCCGTATACGTTCTCGATCTCGCTACCGGGCGCGACGGCGCGCCATGCCCGCGCCTGCCGGTAGGTCAACGGCTCGCCGAGGAACACGCTGTACCGCAACTGGCTGACCATGCCGGTCGGCAGGTTGCCCATGCCATCGAGCACTGATACCAGCGACGCGGCGGAGAGCCAGTGCGTGATCCCCTGCTGGACCAGGTAGTCGACCGGCGTGGCCAGCTCGCCGCGCTGCGGCACGACCAGGGTGGCGCCGGCGCCCCAGGTGACGAAGAGGTCGAATACGGCGGGGTCGAATGCGAGGTCGAACGCATGCGACATGCGGCAGTCCGGGCCAACCTGGTAGCGCTCGACGCAGTGCGCGAGGTACGCCGACACCTGCCGATGCCGCACCGGGACGCCCTTCGGCCGCCCGCCGGCGCCGGAGGTGAACAGCACGTACGCGACGTCGTCCTCAGTGGTCTGATACGGCGGCAGGCAGACCGGCGGCCACAGCACGGTGCCGAGCACGCGCGAGGCGTCCGCGATCACGTCCGGGTCGGTGAGCGCCAGCACCGTGTATCCCGAGCTGGGATGGCGCGCGTCGGCGCCGCCGGTGCTCCAGCGCAGCATCGCGGTCTCGTCGGCGATCAGCACGTCCGCGCCGGCCTGCGCGAGCAGCGCCTTGTTGCGCGCCTCGGGGTTGCCCGGGTCGAGCGGCACGACGGTCGCGCCGAGCCGCTGCGCCGCGAGGTACCCGGCGAACGCGACCAGGCTGCGGGAGGCCATCAGCGCGACCCGTGCCGGGCGGCGTCCGTGCGTGCGCAACACGCGCTCGGCCAACCGCTCAGCGTACTGATTCAGCGTGCGATAGCTGTACGCCACGTCGCGCAGCTCCAGGGCGGCGGCGTCGGGGAAGCGTTCGACGGACCGGGCGAACCACGCGTAAAGCGTGGCGGGGGCGGGGCTGGGCCCGGGTTCGGCCGGTTCCTGCGGCACTGGATCAAGCACGGAGCACCTCGGCTCGGGGAGATGCCGGCAGGCGCGGTCGTTCGGCGACGGCGTCGTTGCCGGCCAGGGGGAGATCGGCCGGTCCCCGTTCCAGGGCGTCGGTGCGGGCCGCGATCGGCGCGATCGTCGTGCCCTGCGAACGGTTGACTCGGACCATGCACCGATACAACCTCGGTCCGGACGCCGTGCGCGGCAGCTGTACCGGCAGGAAGGCGGCAGTTTCCCCGCACACCCGGCAGCGGCCCCCGGTCCGGCGCCGTTGCCGAGACCAGGTTGAACCGAGATGCCGCTCCGGATCAGGCCGGGGAACTGGACGTACGGGACCGCAGCGGCCAGGTGACGCCGGTCAGTCGCTCTGAGACGGTCCACAGACGACGCGCGAGTTCGGCGTCCTGCGCGGTGGACGACCGGGCGATGAGCTGCGGCGCCCCACGCATGTGCGCGAGACGGCTGGGGCCGGCGAAGCTGTTGCCCGGGACATCGGCGACGGCCGCGTACAGGACGGGCAGCGCGCCTTGCTCAGGGCTCTGCGCCAGCACGCGCACCATGAGCCTGGTCACCGGCCCGCTCTCGCGATAGATGTCGGTGCCGACGAAGCCGGGATGTACCGCCTGCGCGCGCACTGCGGACCCCGCGGCCTCCAGCCGCCGCTGAAGCTCCGCCGTGAACAGCAGGTTCGCGAGCTTGGACTGGGCGTAGGCGCGCGAGCTCTTGTACTCGCGCCGCTCCCAGCCCAGGTCGTCGAGGTCGAGGCGGGCGAACCGCTCGGCCTGCGAGGCGAGTGTCACCACGCGGCCGACGACGTGCTCAAGCAGCAGATTGGTCAGGGCGAAGTGGCCGAGATGGTCGGTGCCGAACTGCAACTCGAACCCGTCGGCGGTGCGGCGCGGCTGCGACGGCGCCAGTGCGGCGGCGTTGTTGATCAGCAGGTCGATCGGGTCGTTCCATCGGGCGGCGAACTGCCTTACGGAGTCGAGGCTGGCGAGGTCCAGCGCACGGACCTCGGTCCGGCCCGGCGTGGCGCCGGCGGCGGCGCGGCCCTTCTCGACGCTGCGCACCGCGAAGACGACGCGCGCGCCGGCCGCGGCGAGAGCGCGGGCGGTGGCCAGCCCGACGCCGCTGTTCGCGCCCGTGACGACAGCCGTCTTCCCGGTCAGATCGGCTAGGTCCGTGTCCTTGAATGTAGTCATGAACCACAATGTAGACACCGCCTACAATGCTGTCAATGCCAACATAGCGCTATGCTGCGGTCATGCCGGACCGGCCTTATCACCACGGGAATCTGCGCGCCGCCCTGCTCGCCGCGGCCGAACAAACGCTGCGCGAGCGCGGGGCCGACCAGGTCTCACTGCGTGACCTCGCACGTCAGGTGCAGGTCAGCCACGGCGCCCCCAGCCGGCACTTCCGCGATAGGCAGGCGCTGCTCGACGCGCTCGCCGCCGAGGGCTTCGCCCGCCTCGGGGACGAGGTCGCCGCCGCCATCAAGAACGCCGGCGACGACTTCGAGGCGCAACTGCGCGCGGTGGCCGCGGGCTACGTGCGCTTCGCGGTCGAGGACGCCGCCCTACTCGAACTCATGATGTCCGCGAAGAAGGACCCTGGCAGACCCGACGCGCTGTCCGCGGCCCCCGAACGCCCGTACACGCTGCTGACGGAGCTGATCCGGCACGGACAGGAGTCCGGCAGGCTTCAGCCCGGCGATCCCGAGCGGCTGCAACTGATCATCGTCGCCACCTTCCAGGGCATCGCCGCGCTCGTGTCCTCCCACCGGGTTCCGAGGCAACAGCTCGACGCGCTCGTCACCGACGCGGCCGCGCTCTTCGTGCGCGGTTAGCGAAGTGGCGCCGGCGGCTTCTCCCGAGTCCGGCGTCGTCGCAGGGTCCGAAGCTGCCGCTCAACTGCCTCCCGCGCTGCCGATCCGCCGCGGCGGCCGCGCATAGCGTGGCGGGACGCCGGCCCGTGCAGGGGCCTGCCGTCGCCGACCGGGAGCGAATATGGATCTTGATCTGCGCGACCGCCGCGCCGCCGACGGACCGGACGAGCGGCCAGTGCGGCGTGAGAGGTGGTCACGACCGGCCGCGCGATCCTCGGTGCTCTATGACGCAGTACTCGAAGTCGCGAGCGGACGGTTCGACGCCGTCGCGATCCAGACCGCCGACGGACGCGTACTCGACTACCGCGACCTGATCTCGCTGACCGACCGGATCACCGCGGGCCTGCTGGCCTGCGGCGTCGGCGAGGGCGACGCGGTCGCCGTGCAACTCGCGTCACTCGGCGCGCACGACGGTCCCGCGTACGTCGCGCTCCTGTTGGCCGTCGCGCGGCTCGGCGCGAGCTATGTGACGCTGCCGCGTGACATCGATGACGAAGACGCGGCACGCGTGCTGCTGATCACCCGACCGGCCCTGGTCGTGTCAGAAGGCGTACTTGACGCCCTGGCCGATCACGCGCCGATGCCTCAGCCGCCGGTCTCCGGTACGCGGCCGCATACGCGGGCGTTTCGCATCCTGCTCAACGAGCATGGGCACGAGCGCACGCACGACTCTATGCCGAGCCCGTCCGCGTCGCGGCGCTCCACCTGTGAACTCGGTATCCGTGAGCACCGTATCCATGAGCACGGTATCCATGAGCACGGTGCCTGGGACCAGAGCGTCTGGCACCAGGACGCGTTACTCGCCGAGCGCCGGAGGTGGCTGGCCGAGGTACGGCTGACCAGCGCCGACGTCGTGTTCTGGCACGACCGGTTCGACGTCGCGGCCAACGACGACCTGCTGTTCGCCGCGCTGTTGTCCGGCGCGCGGATCGTGCTCGCCGACCCCGGCGCGCCGACCGCCGACGTGCTGCGGCACGTCGCGGCGTGTCAGGCCACGGTGATGAGTGCGCCACCGCGGCACTACGAGAGCCTGATCCGCACCGCGGAGCGCATCGGCGGGGTGCGGCTCCCCCGCCTCCGGCTCGCGCTGTGCGGCGTATATCTGACGCCTGACGTCGCCGTCGACGCGGCACGGGTGCTCGGTGTCCGGCTGATGCCGGTCTACCACGCGCCACAGGTCGGCACCGTACTCGGGAACGCCGCCGACGTGCCGCTGCCGGCCGCCGCACCGCAGAATCCTGATTTCGCGCGGCTCGGCATGTTCCCGCTCCCCGGTGTGCGTGCGCGGATCGCACCGCAGGCGGCGGACCGGGCCGACCTCGGCGAGCTGGTCCTGCGTACCGACCACGTCGCCGCGCAGCGCCACAACTCGATCGCGGGGCCCCTGGCGATGATCCGCGGCGGCGAGTACTGGACCGGTGACCTGGCCCGGCGTGACTCGGACGGCTCGGTACGCGTCCTCGGCCCGCTGCGCGTGCCGCAATCGTCGCCGGACACTGATGCGCATGCCGACGCGCACCGGCCCGCGCTGCGCTATCGCAAGCACGGCGACTTCGGGCCCGCGCTCGTCTTCATCCCCGGCGCCGGCACGACCGCGCGGTTCTTCGACCGGGCCGTCGCCGCCCTGAGCGCAGACCACACGGTCGTGACCGTCGACCTGCCCGGGCACGGACTCAGTGCCCGCGTACCGGCCGACGAGCAGCCGCCGGCCGACGTGCCCGGCGTCGCGCGCGCCCTGCACGCCGTCATCGCCGACCTCGGGCTCGAAGACGTCACGCTCGTGGGCTGGGCGCTCGGCGCGAGCGTCGCGTTCCGCTACGTCGAGCAGTACGGCACCGAACGTGTCCGTTCCCTGATCTCGATCGAGTACAACCCCTGTCTGCTCGCCGAGGGCGGCTGGCCGCACGCCGCCCTCGGCGGGATCAACGCGAGAGGCGCCCGCGAACTGCTGGAAAGCCTCAAGCACGCCGGCGACGACATGGCCGCGAACCTGGTGCGCGGCTCGTTCGCGCCGGGCGCCGCGCCCGATCCGCTGCTGCTGTGCGACCTGATCGCCGATGCGCAGGACTGCAACCCGGCCGCCGTGCGCACACTGCTGGCCGACGCCTTCGCGCAGGACCGGCGCGAGGGCGCCGCACGTATCAAGGTCCCGACACTGCTCGTGCACGGCGCGCACAGCGCGCTCTGCCCGCCGGCAGTCGGCGGGTGGCTGGCCGACGTCCTACCCGACGCGCAGTTGTCAGTGTTCGAGGACAGCGGGCACCTGCCGTTCGTCGAGCAGCCGGACCGGTTCGCCGCCGAGGCGCGCGGCTTCGTCGCCCGCACCGGGGCGCGACGGTGACCGACGCGGCGCCGATCGGCCGCATCCCCGCCCACCGAGTGCTGCAACTGGCTCGTGACCTGGCCCGACGCGGCGGACCGCCGATGCCGCACGGCGCGGCCGGGCTGACCGACCTGCCGGTCACCGGGCCGGCCGAGGTGCTGTCGGCCGGGCGCGCGCTGCCGCGCGCCGGAGCCGGCGCCGCGCCGGGCGCGGGCACGGGATCAGGACCCGGATCCAGCGCCGCCGCCGGTGGGCCGGCCGATCGCAGCCTGCTGACGTCCAGCGGCCTGCCCGGCTCGGGAGCGGACTCGGCAGGAAACGGGCCGCAGCGCACGTACGCGACCTACCGCCAGTTGTTCAACCAGCTCACCCGGCAGTGGCGGCCGCTGCTGCCGGGCAGTGTCGTGCTCAATCTGTTCCACCCGGACCGGCAGTGGGCCCCGCACTACTACGTCCAGGCGCTCGCCGCGTTCAGCCACTGCACGGTGCTGCCGGCCGGCCCGTTCGAGCCGCGCGACATCGCCGACTGGCTGGTCACCTTCCAGGAGTCCGGTGTCGACGCGGTGGCCGGGCCGCCGGGCGTGCTGGCCGACTTCGCGCGCGGTGTGCTCGACTCGGGCGGCGAGCTCACGATCAGGACTCTGATCTGGCTGGCCGAGCCGTGGACCTTCGCCCGCAGGACCGTGGTCGCCGAGGCCTTTCCGGAGGCCGGACTCTGGGGCAACTACGGGTCCGTGGACACCTACGTGGTGGCCGCGAACACTCCGGACTGCGACGCGAACGTGCTGCACCTGCTGCCGAATCAGCTGATCGAGCCGGACCCGCGCGGCGCGCTGCTGACCCGGATCGGCGGCGGCTGGTCCGTGCCACTGGTGCGGTACCGACTCGCCGACCTGGTCGCGCCGTCGCTCTGCCGCTGCGGCGAATCGGACGGGCTGCGGGTGCTCGGCCGCGCCGAGGACGCGGTGAAGCTGCTCGGCACGCTGACCGGCGTCGGCGAGATCCTGGCCGTCGTGCGCGGGCTGCCGGGCGTGCGGCAGGCTCAATTGATTCTGACCGGCCGCGATCGCGGCCTGCGCGCCGCCACGGCGCTGGAGGCGCGGTACGTCGGCGAGGCGCCGCAGGGCCTGGTGCTCGCCCACCTGCTGGCCGAGTTCGACGACCTGCGCGACGTGGCACGTCAGCACCCTGAGGCCGTGCTGGCCCGCCGGGTCGGCACCCTGATCCGCTCGCCGGCCTCCGGCGCGGTCCGCTCCACGGTCTGGCGCACCGGCCCGTGACCCGCCGCCGAGTCGAAGACCGCTGAATCGGCCGCCCGTCAAATCCCGCGTCGAATCATGCGTCGAATGCAGCGTCGAATCCTGCCCCGCTTCCGCTCGCGTCCGAAATTTGAAACGATAAATAGACGGTGAACGAGGTATCGCCGCACTCGGAGAAAGTTACCCGGCGCTTCCCGGTCAGCGCTCGAACCCGCAGCCACCTGCCTTCAGGCCGTGACCTGTTCCGACACCCA
>JBOHCW010000606.1:0-2308 GCA_050725375.1 Actinocrinis sp.
CCTCCCAGACCGCGTGCGGGCGCAGCGTCGTCGAGGGCTGAGGCGGCGCGGACGGCAGTTTGATCACCAGTCGCGCGGTGGCCTCGGCGTCGGAGGCGATCCGCAGGCCGGAGCCCGATCCGGTACCGGAGCCGGGGTCGGCGCCGGTGTTGGCGCCGAGGTCGGCGTCAGGGCGGGGGCCGGCGTCGGCGCCGAAGTCAGCGCCGGGGCCGGGGTCGGCGCCGTAGTCCGGCGACGCGGCAGGCTGGTCCGGAGTCAGCGGCTGCGGCCACGGCCCGGGCGCGGTGAGCGCCGCGAAGTCGTCATCAGCTCCCGGATACACCGGCTGCCCGAGCCCCGAGTACTGATCGGCCCCGGCATACAGAGCGCCGTCGGGGTACGCCTGGGGCGCCGCCTGCGGGTAGCCCGCGCCGGACGCGTCCGGGTCCGGATACGGCGGCAGCGGGGGGAAGTCGAGCAGGTCGGTGGCGCCGCCGTGGCCACCGGACTCGTAGCCGCCCGCGTCGGGCCGGTTCGGCCCGAACGCCGGGTCGTACGGGTCGCGGCGGTACGGGTCAGCGCCGTTGCCCGTGGAGTCCGTGGGTTCTGGAGTATTCACCGCGCCGCTTCGGCCTTCCCGATCGCAGATCGAAGTCCGCGCTGCCGAATCGGCTCCTCACGGACAGTGCCTAGGCGATCACCATACTGTGATCCTCAGGGCGTGGAAGAGCGAAGGGTGAGATTCCACCGATGCGGGTGACGGCCCCTCAGACGCATCCAGACGGCGTCATGAGGCATCGAACACGGTGAGAGCGATACGGCGTAACGCAACGCCTGCGCGTGCGTCCGGCGAATTCACCCTTTCGGGTGGCCGCGCTCGGCCGCGCCAGGGCGCTGCCCAAGCCGCGCGGTCAAAGTGGCGGTCCACGCACGGAAGACGGCGGCCGTGACCAGCGCCATTCCGCCGAGCAGGAAGACCAGCGACTTGGTGTCGTTCGGCAGCAGCACGTCGCCCTTGCGCGCGAAACCGGACGACGGCGGACCGGCGTAGGTGAGCCAGAGCAGGGCGACCAGCCAGCCGGCCGAGGCCCAGGCGACGGCGGGCAGCCGGGTCGGCCGCCACGAGCCGGGCAGGCCGGCCTCCAGCAGCTCGCTCAGACCGAGCAACAGACCGATGAGGCCGCCGAGGCAGAGCACCAGTCCGGTGGGCCAGCTGACACCGCCCCAGGTCTCGCTCGCCCGGTGCCCGAAGGTGCCCACGGCGCCGACGACGACACCGAGCACGATCGCGAGCAGCAGCAGCGCGTAACGCGCGACCCGCTCCGGCGGCGTCTTGCCGGTCGTGACGGCGCGCTGCGCAGCGCCGAACGAGTCGTCCGGCGCGGCCGTGGCGTCCTTGGTGCCGACGTCCGTGCTGCCGGCGGACTTCGCGGTCGCGGCGGCCTTCGTACCGGTGTTTCTCGCGCCGGCGGCCTTCACGGTCGCAGCGCTCTTCGACGCGGCGCCTTTGGCCGCGGTCGGCTTCGGTCGGGTCACGGGGTCATTCTCCGCTCACGGCGCCGGCCTCGGCGAACAAGTCGTCCTGCGGCCTGTCGGGTCCGGCGTCGCCCTTCGCCAGCTGGTAGTACTCGACTCCGGAGATCGGCATGCCGATCTTGTTGGACAACCCGAAGAACGGCTCACGCACGATGATCTGCGTTGCGTGCGCGCGCATCGCGGCGATCTTCCGGTCGACGTACGCCTCGCCGTGCACGACCGCGTCCACCGTCGAGTCCTGCGCGGTGAAGGGCAGCTCGTCGACCGATTCCGCAGCGGTGAACCCGGTCTCGTCCGCGGCCGCGCGCACGGCCTTGATCCCGGCCTCGACCACCGAGCGCGGCAGGGTGTTCCAGTAGATCCTGGCGATCTCGTGCGGCTCGCCCGCGCCGTCGGCCGAGAAATGCGGATCGGCGGCCAGTTCCGCGGCGCGCATCGCCACCCGGTGCGCCTGGATGTGGTCCGGGTGCCCGTATCCGCCGAACTCGTTGTAGGTGACCAGCACCTGCGGCCGCACCTCGCGCACGATCGGCACCAGCAGCGCGGCCGCGTCGTCCACGTCCGCCCGCCAGAAGGCGCGCGGGGCGTCGTTGCCCCCGGTGCCCGTCATTCCCGAGTCGCGGAACCGGCCCGCGCCGCCGAGCAGCCGGAAGTCGCCGACGCCGAGCGCGGCCGTCGCGGCGGACAGCTCGGTGGTCCGGTACTCGCCGAGGCCGTCGTCGCGCGCGGCGTCCAGATGCGCCAACTCCGGCACGACGATCTCGCCGAGTTCGCCGAGCGTGCAGGTCACGAG
>JBOHCW010000607.1:0-3304 GCA_050725375.1 Actinocrinis sp.
CCACCGGACCCGCTGACGCCACAGGCAGCGAGGTTGTAGACAGCGATGTCATCGACCGTGACGTGGCAGGCCGTGACACCGTCGCGGCGGCAGACCGAATCGGCGCTGTCGCGGACCTCGCCGCCACGGCCGCGACGGCTGACGCGGCCGGCGCCGTGTCGGACCTCCCGGGCTCGCGTACTGCCATCGGGCGGCGGGTGATCGTCACGGAGCCGGCGGCGCTCACGGCGCCACTGCCCGCTGTGCCGCTGCTCGCCGCACCCGCGGCGACCGGCCTTTCGTCGGCTGAATCGCTGTTGAGCGTGCCGTCCACGTGTTCGCTCCCCGTGCTTCTCGCGCTTGCCCCGTGCCTACGCTGTGAGTTCGCTCGCTGTGAGTTCGTTGCCACCATCGGGATCCCCCTCCGAATCGGTCGCGGGCCGGGTGGTGGTCGAGACAACAGGATCAGCGCACTCTCTCCACCGATTCTTCCCGGCGCCCACGATGGCCGCATGACCGAGATCATCGACACCGCCGACCCGGCCCGCTCCGGCCCGGCCGACGTTGTCCCGACCACCCCGACCACCCCGACCCACTCGACCACCTCGACCACCTCGACTTCCGCGGCCGCGCCGGCACGCACGCGCTCGCGTGCGCGGGGCGACGAACTTCCCGGCATCGCGCCCGTGAAGACCGGCGGGCGGATGACGGCGCGCTCGCGGCTGGTCCTGTTCGTGCTGTGCGCGGCCAACTTCATGGTCGCCATCGACTTCTCGATCCTTAACATCGCGCTGCCGTCCATCGGCACCAACCTGCACTTCAGCGAGGCGAACCTGCAGTGGATCGCCACCGCGTTCTCGCTGCCGTCCGGCGGTTTCCTGCTGCTGTTCGGCCGGTTCGGCGATCTGGCCGGGCGGCGCAGGGTGTTCGTGACCGGCCTGGCGGTGTTCACGCTGTCCTCGCTGCTGGCCGCCTTCGCCTGGGACCCGGCCGCGCTGCTGGCCGCACGCGCGCTGCAAGGGCTGGGCGCCGCGGCGATCGTGCCGACCGGAATGGCGCTGCTGACCACCTCGTTCGCCGAGGGGCCGGAACGCGACCGCGCGCTCGGGATCGCGGGCAGCCTGATGGCGTTCGGCTTCACCGTCGGCGTGGTGCTCGGCGGCGTGCTCACGCAGGCACTGGGCTGGCGCTCGACCATGGCGCTGAGCGTGATCATGGGCGCCGCGGTGTCGATCGCCGCGCCGCTGCTGGTCGGCGAGAGCCGTAACCCGCACCACTCGCGCCTCGACATCCCCGGCGCGGTGACCGTGACCGGCGGACTGCTCGCCGCGATCTACGCGCTGACCACCGCCGCGCAGTCCGGCTGGGGACGTCCCGGCGTGATCGCCGCGCTCACCGGCGGCGTCGCGCTGCTGGTCGCGTTCCTGGTCATCGAGTCGCGGGTGGACGAGCCGCTGGTCTCGCTCAAGGTGCTTCGCCGGCGCACGGTCGCGCTCGGCAACCTCGGCGGGCTGACCGCGTTCGCGATGGCCTCGTCGGTGGTGTTCCTCGGCACGCTGTTCCTGCAGCAGATCCACGGCATGAGCCCGACCGGCTCCGGCCTGGTCTTCGGCGTGATGGGCGTCGCGGCGGCGATCGGCGGCGCGGTCGCACCGCGCGTCGTCGGCCGGTTCGGCTCCCCGCGCACCCTGGTCGTGTCGCTGTTCGCCCAGGGCGTGACCACGGCCGTGATCGCGCTGATCGGCCGGGGTGACGGCGTGGCGATCCTGCTGATCGCCGGCGTCCCGTGGGCCTTCGTCCAGATCTTCGCGATCGTGGCCTACGGGGTGACCGCCACCTCGGGCCTGGCGAACCACGAGCAGGGGATGGCCACCGGACTGGTCACCACCGCGCAGCAGGTCGGCCTGACGGTCGGCATCCCGCTGCTGAGCGCGATCGCCGCGTCCCGCTCCAACGCGCTGCAGCGCGCCGGGCGATCGGCCTCGGACGGGCTGCTCAGCGGCATCCACGTGTCGATCGGCGTCGACGCGGCGATCCTGGTGGCGGTCTCGGCGGTGCTGGCCGTCGGCCTGCGCGGTCTCGGCAAACGCGGCTGATCGCGGCCGATCGGACGGTGGATGACGTGGTGTCAGCGTGGACGCCCGCGTGGCCGGGCAGGCCGGCCAAGGAATCTAAGGGAACTGCGAACAGTCAGGGGCTCGCGGAGGCGGGCGCGGCGGATTCGTCCGTCGCGTCCCGCGCCGCGAGCCTCGCTTCGTGCGCGACGCGGATGCGCCGCCACAGCCGCTCGCGATCGGCGGGCTCGATGCCGGACAGGTTCAGGCCGAAGACGTCGGTCGCGGCCTCGAACCATGCGCCGGCCGTCCCGAGTTCGCGCTCGTTGTGCGAGCCGGCGCCCTCGATCCGTTTCAATACCCGGCCCACGATCACGTCCGCGCCGGTCGCGTCGCGCCGGCACACCTGCGCGGTCTTCACGAACGACGAGGTCGGCGCCGTGGACAGCTCGACGTGGTGGGTCAGGAAATCGGTCCAGCGCGCGGGCGCGAGCGAGAAGTCCATGGCCAGGAACGAGCCGGAGGACAGCGCGGGGTCCTGGGTGAAGCGCCAGAACCCCGCGTCGGGCCCGGCGCCGGAACCGGCCGCGGACTCGGGCGTGAACCGGTCCAGCCGGAAGGTGAACGGTCCCTGCCGGTGCTCGCCGGCGGTCAGCGGCATCGGATCGTGGTGCGCGGTGCCCAGCCCCGCGTCGATCATCCAGGTCTGGCCGTCCACGTCGACGGTCACGGCCATGTGGTTGCCGTACTGGTCGGGGCGCGGCGTGAAATCCGGGCCGTGCACGGCGCCGAGGTGCCGCGTGACGCGGTAGCCGAGCGCGGCCAGCAGCGTGCAGAGCGCGCCGTTGAGGTTGAAGCAGTAGCCGCCGCGGCCGGCCAGGATCCGCTGGATCGACTCGGCCGGGTCGATGCCCGGCGGGCGGCCGAGCTGGATGTCGATGTTCTCGTAGGCGATCCGCTCGATGTGCGCCCGGTGCAGCGCGATCAGCGCGGCCGGCGAGGGCTCGCCCGGGTCGGGCAGGCCCAGGCGCGCGAGATACGGGTCGAGCCAGGCTGTGGAACCGCGCATACCGTCCACATTAGCGGCGGCCCGCGACGGGCGCGGCGCCAACCTCAGGGCGCTGATCCGTCCGGATGATCCGTGCGGCGCTCCTGCCCGGCCGAGCGCCTCAGCCACAGCGCCGCGCCCACAGCGGTCCCCGCGGCGGCGACGGCGACCGCGGCCAGGATCCGGCCCCACACCGCGCCCGGGTTCACCGGCGACTGCGCGC
>JBOHCW010000608.1:0-11754 GCA_050725375.1 Actinocrinis sp.
GATGATCAGCGGTCTGATCATCAGCGGCCCGGCATCGGTGGTCCGGCCGGCGGCCGGCGGCGTCCTCTCTCAGAGCGTCCCGGTACGCAGGGCGAACGCCACGGCGTGCGCGCGGTTTTTCAGTTTCAGCCGGGTCAGGATGCCGTGGATGATGTTCTTGACCGTCCGCTCCGAGTAGTTGAGCTTCTGGGCGATCTCCGGCGTGCCCAGGCCCTCGGCCAGCAGCCGCAGCACCTCGACCTCGCGGGTCTCCAGGCCGATCGCGTTCAGGCCCTTGGGTTCGAGCACGTCGCGCTGGATCGAGCGGATCTGGCTGGCCAGCCAGCCCGAGGCGAGCGCGGGCAGTTCGAGCCGCCCCTCGCGCATGCCGTTGATCGCCTGCACGATCCGCTCGAAGTCGGCCTCCTGCCGCGGGATCACGCTGACCAGCCCGTAGGTGAGCGAGCGCAGCAGATGGTGCTCGCGCACCCCGTCGCCGACCAGGACGAACCTCAGTTCGTCGCGCTGCGCGGCCTGCGCGGCCCGCTGCATCCAGCTCAACGTCTCCTCGGTGACCCTGGTGACCAGCACCAGCACCACCTCGGCCTCGTGTACCCGATCCGAAGACAGGACTCTGATGTCCTGGCGCGAACGCAGGTACGCCACCGCCCCCTCGCCGGTCACCGGATCGCCCGCCAGGACCGCCACCGCCACCGGCTCGACCGACGCGCCCCCACGCGTCGCGGCCGGATTGGCGGGCAGTGGCGTCCTGGGACGGGGTACCGGGGCCAGGACCGAGGCGTCCGGCTTGCCGGCGGCGTGCGGCCGGGCGCCGAGGCCCGGTGCGTGCGTCGCGCGCGCTCCCGCGTACGACCGCCTGGTGGCCAGATCAGTCTCTAGCACTGCTGTTTCTCCCCACTATCGCGCCGGCCGCGCCGCGGTGGAGGCCGCGCGGCCGACGACGATCCTTTGCCTTCCTTGGACTTACCTTCGGTCCGCGGGAGGGCAGGAGACATCGGCCAGGGTGCGTAGGTTTTGGGCCGCACTCGGCTGGGTGTGGGGGATATCTCGATTGTGCACACCATCGGGGGTGCGCGGCCGGGGCTGATACACGCACTGCCCGGCGGGACACGGTGCCGTGCCCGAACGCACACTATTCATTGAAAGCGCCGTGCATGTCAATGGCAGCGTTCAAGCGCCGATCGCAAGCGCCGGTCAGGCGGCGGGCAGTGCCGCAAGAAGCGTGCGCCCGTCCACGACGGTCGACGGCCGCGTCACAGCCGGGCGGCCAGAACGGCGGGATCGCCCTCGAACCACAGGTTGTCGACCACCAGGTGCCTGATACGCCAGTGCCCGTCGCAGCGCACGAGTTCGGCGGTGTACCGGTTCATCATCAGGGCATTGCGGGTACGGTCGGGCCGCGGCCCGTCTCCCGGCGGATAGTGCCGCGTCTGCGCGTAGCAGCGCAGCACCGCGGTGTCGCCGTCGACCGTGATGCGCAGGTTGGTCAGCGCGTGGCTGGTGTCCATCGGCCCGAACAGGCTGATCAGGGACCCGACGACGACGTCGCGCCGCACCAGGGTGGGGAAGCGCACCCCGATCTGCGCGGTGGCACGCGAGAGGTCGACGACCGCGTCGGGGTCCAGCGACGACGCGAGCAGCCCGGCGTCGTTCTCGTCGATCCCGGCGGCGTACCGGTGCAGCGCGTCCGCGATGTCCGCGCGATCGTCCGCCGCCCGCGCGACGTCCCCCGAGGGTCCGTGCCGGGGCGCGGCGTGTGCCGCTATCCCAGCCCTCGCATATCCGCTTCCGGCTACCGCCGCGAATCCCGCCATCGTCCCCGCCATCGTCCCTGCCATCGCCCCCGCCATCGCCCCTGCCATCGTTCTGGCGCCCTGATCCGACGCTCTGCCCTCGACAGGTCTAGACCGTAAACACCGGACGCCGCGAGCGTCCGCTCACGTAGCGCGCTCTGCCCGCGCGATCAGGCATTACGTGTCCCCCGGGGCGCAGATCGCCGCCTGTCGCGCCGTCGGGGCGTAGCGGCCGTCCCGCTCGTGCAGCATGGTCCCGGCTGACGAGCCGGCGAAAGGGGGAACCAGGGCGATGACGACCAGTACATCAGCATACGAATACGATGGGCGGGTGCGCCGGAGCGGCGCCGCGGCGGTCGCGCAGGTTCCCGCGCCACTCGCTCTGCGCTCCGGCAGGTCCGCGACCTGCCAGGTCTTCTGTTTCCCGCCGGCCGGCGGCTCGCCGGCGAGTTTCGGCGCGTGGGCCGTCTGCGCACCCGAGGACTGGAACCTTTACGCGACCCCGACGCCGGGCCTGGTCGGCCTGTCCGGCGGCGGGGACGTCGACTGGCCCGCCGCGATCGAACTGATCACCGACGGCATCACGGCCCGCGACGACGGCACGCCGAGGGTGTTCTTCGGCCATTTCCTGGGTGCGGTGACGGCCATAGCCGTCACCGGCGAGCTCAAGCGGCGCGGCCTGCGCCCGCCGGCGCTGATCGGCGTCTCGGCATGTCCGTCTAAGGGCACGAAGGAACTTTTCGCCGGCTTCGACGCGATCGCCGACGACGACCTGCCGCTGTCCCTGGTGCGCCTGGGCGTGGTCCAGCCGGCGATGTTGTCGAGCACTGCGCTGCGCGCCACCACGAGCCGCATGTTCCGCGCCGACATGCGCCTGGCCAGGGACAGCGACCACGAGCGGCTGTTGCCGCTGGACGTCCCGCTGACCGCGTTCGGTGGCGAGCGCGACCGCCTGGTGAAGCCCACGGAGATGCCGTCCTGGTGCGTGAAGACCTCTAACTTCCTCGGCACGAGGATCTACGACGCAGCACACGCATATCCGAGCACGCACGCGACCAAGGTGGTGGCGGACTTCGCCGCCGACGTGCGCATCTGCGTCCAGAGCAAGCGCACAGCGCGCCAGCCGTCGGCAGACGTCGGGGGCAAAACCGGCGGCGGCGTCACAGCCGGTCCCGGCGCCGGTGCCGGCGCAGATTCCGGTACCGGCGCAGATTCCCGTACCGGCTCCAATTCCGGTCCCCGTCCCGTCCCCGGCCCGCCGCCGAACGCCGGACAACCCGGCCCCGGCTACAGCCCGGCCGGCCGCCCCGTACACGGCCGCAGCCAGCGCCCCTCCGGCGACCGCCGGCCGGGCCGCTGACCCGGACCATAAGAACCCGAATTCACTCCGGCTCCCCCGGCCGTCCCGATCCCGCTCCCGCCGCGCCGCAAACTCCCAATGCAACTCGCACTCCACTCCACCCCCATCTCCCACTCCCACTCCCACTGAATCTGGAGCCTGTCTTGGACCTGAGCGCGTTCTTCGGCGTGGTCTCAACGGTCGACTTCGCCCTGCTCGGCCTCTGGTGGGTCACCGTCCAGTCGCGCCCCGACCTGCGCCGCCGCGAGGCCGAGGCGGGGCGCATGGCATACCTCGTCTCGCTCCAGTTCGTGGTCCCCGGCACCGCCGCGCTCCTCGCGCAGGTCGCCCCGGACGTGAGCGCGGTGTGGCGCATCTCGTTCGCCCTGGCCGGAATCACCGGCGTCCTCGCCATCGCACTGTTCATCCCGACGCTGCGAGCAGCCGGCTCGCCCAGTGTCGCGAACGTCCTGGCCTTCGGCGCGATCCCGCTGTACCTGGCCCTGATCGCGGTCTCGGCGACGGCCTGGCTCTTCCAGGCGAACGCACAGCTCAAGCCGTTGCAGGTCGAGGGCATCTTCTTCTGCGTGATCACGCTGCTGGGCGCCCAGGTCGCCTGGGCCGTCGCGATGTCCCCGGAAATCGGACAGCCGCCGAACCAGACGCCGGGTCAGCTGCCGGTTCAAATGCCGGTTCAGGTACCTGGCCAGTCTCAGGTCCAACCGCAGTCCCGCGGCTACGGCAGCGAGCGCTTCGACCCGCGCTGACCAGCCATGACCACCTCCGGCCCGTCAGCTCTATTCACGGCCGACCGTTCCGCTGCCGCCGCCGCTGCTGCCATTGACACTGCTGTCGGTATGACCGCCGGCATTGCGGGCGGCGGCTTCAGCAATGCTCCACTCGCCACGCCGCGTCCCGTGCGCACCGCAACGACCAGCCACGCGCCCACCAGGCCCGCGAACCAAATCAGAGCAGCGACACGCAACGCGTCAGCACCCGTATCCGCCGCCAGCGCACTGGTGCCCGTCACGCACGTACCGACCGGGAACGTGAACGACCACCACGTCAAGGAGAACGGTAGGCGCTCACCCACCGTGCTCGCCGCGCCCGCCATCCCCCGCCCGCTCGCCGTGCGCACCGTGACGGCCAGCGCCAACATCGCCCACAGCACCGCGAACCCCCACACCGGCACCCCGTATACGAGCCCGAAATCCCTCAGCGCCACACCATAAGAGCCCGGCAGCGCGAGGTGCGCGACGCCGCCCAGCAGGTTCGCGGCCGTGACCGACTGCCCGAGCGGCCCGAGCACGATCCACAACGCCGGCACCATGCGCGGCGCGCCCACCTTGTGCACCGCGAGCCGCTGCCAGATCAGGGTAATGATCACGACGGAGGCGATCAGGCTCATGCCGAACATCGCGTAGCAGCCCACCAACAGCGTCAGCCGCGCCTGGCCGGCAGCCGTGTAAGGGATCAACAACGCGCCCGTCGACGCGGACACCATCGGCGGCACAACCGACATCAGCCACCCGCCGAACGCGCTGCCCTCGCGCACCTCGTGCCGCGTGAACATCAGGTACGGCACCGCCGTCGCGCTCAACAGCCCGGTGATCGTCCCCGCCGCCCACAGCACCCAGTCCGCGTCCACAGCCGCACGCAGCCCGATCACATCGCGCCCGACCAGCACCGTCGCCGCGCCGACCGCGAGCATGGCCATCGGCGGCGCGCCGTAGAAGTGCGAGACCACCGGGTCCAGCGCGTGCCCGCGCGCCGTCTCGCGGTAGCGCGCCCAGTGCACGGCCGTCGCCGCGAGAAGGATCACGAGCAACAGCGCCGCCAGCGCCCAGACCCCGACCGCCACGCCGCGCCAGCCGGTCGTGCTCGCCACACCCACCGGCAGCCCGACCCCGGCGACCGCCACGATCGCCGTGCCCATCACCGACGCGAACCAGTTCGGCGTCAGGTTCGAGAACGCCTGCCCGGGATGCTCCAGCTCACGCAGCCACCCGCGCCGCGCGTGTCCGTACCCTGTCCCCGCCGGCCCGTAGCCGCCGCCGGCGGCACCGCTCCCCCGGTGGTCGCGCCACTGCCGCGTCCCCCACTTCACCTCAGTTGTCATATCTTCACGCTCGCGGCGGCGCGTTGCCGCCAGTAGTCCCCGCCGCCTTGCGCCGATACAACCCAGCCTTGTAGCGCGTACGCTCGTATCGTGCCGCTCAGTCCTCGTCTGCCCGACCTGCCCGCACTCGACCTGCTGCTCACGGTCGCCCGTACCGGCAGCATGAACGCGGCGGCCGGGGAGGTCGGCAGCAGCCAGCAGGCCGTCTCCGCGCGCATCGCGTCGCTGGAGGCGCAGACCGGCCTGCCCCTCGTCGTGCGCACGAACCGCGGTTCGACGCTGACGGCGCAGGGCCTCCTGCTCGCCCAATGGGCCGCGCGGCTGCTCGAAGTCGCCGCCGAACTCGACGCCGGACTGGCCGCGCTGCGCGAGGACCGCAGGGCAAGGCTGCGCGTGAGCGCGAGCCTGACCGTCGCCGAACAGCTCCTGCCCGGCTGGCTCGTCGCGCTGCGCGCCGAGGGAGCTCACCGCGGCGAGCCGCCCGTCGAGGTCTCGTTCACAGCCGGCAACAGCGACGCCGTCATCTACCAGGTCCGCCAGGGCGACGCCGACCTGGGCTTCATCGAAGGCCCCACCGCCCCGCGCGACCTGCGCAGCCGCATCATCGGCCACGACGAACTGGTCGTCATCGTCCGCCCCGACCACCCATGGGCGAGGCGGTCCTATGCACGTGCCGCACACGCAGACGCGCGTGCACGCCCAGAAGACGCACGCGCACGTGAGCCGCGCCCCGTCACCCCCGAGGAACTCGCCGCGACCCCGCTGGTCAGCCGCGAAGAAGGCTCGGGCACCCGCGAAGCCTTACGCGCCGCACTCGTCAAAGCCCTCGGCCCGGCCAGGCTCCAGGAGATCGCCGCCCCGCCGACGCTCGAACTGTCCACGGCAGCCGCCGTACTCGGCGCCGTCCGGGCCGCCGCCGGCCCCGCCGTCCTGAGCGAACTCGCCGTCCGCGACGACCTCACCTCCGGCCGGCTCGTCCGCGTCCCCATCGCCGACGTAGACCTGCGCCGCTCGCTGCGCGCCGTCTGGCGCGGCACCCGCCAACCCCCACAGGGCGCCGTACGCGACCTCATCGCCCACGCCGCTCGCGCAAGCCGCACCGGCGCGGTCAACGGAAGTTGATCAGTATCCTGAGTTATCCGCAGCGCTTCCCGAGATTCCACGCGACAACGTCGAACACGCGCAGCCTGGACACGTCACCCGGCGCAAGCCGTCGCAGAATCCGACGATGTCGCCGGATCGTGACCCGCCGCACCGCCGCGCCACGGCCCCGCCTCACCGCCGCCGCAGCACGCCGCCACCGCCGGCCTTCCGCCGGGATGATGAAGCCTCGGGAATAGGGAGCGTCCGTCATACGCTCAGGTAGTTGAAATTTCAACGATAGGAGTGGTGCGATGAAGGAGACGCAGGTCGCGGCCCCGATGACCGACGCTGCGCCGGTCCAGGCGGACGTGCAGGCCCAGGCGTCCGCGCCCGTCCAGGTGCAGTTCGGGATCTTCACCATCGGCGACGTCACACCGGACCCGACGACCGGGCGCGCACCGACCGAGCACGAGCGGATCAAGGCCATGGTGGCCATCGCGCTCAAGGCCGAGGAGGTCGGGCTCGACGTGTTCGCCACCGGCGAGCACCACAACCCGCCGTTCGTGCCGTCGTCGCCCACGACCATGCTCGGGCACATCGCCGCACGCACCAGCCGGCTGATCCTGTCCACCGCGACCACGCTGATCACCACCAACGACCCGGTGAAGATCGCCGAGGACTACGCGATGCTGCAACACCTGTCCGACGGCCGCGTCGACCTGATCATGGGCCGCGGCAACACCGGGCCGGTCTACCCGTGGTTCGGGCAGGACATCCGCGACGGCATCCCGCTCGCCGTCGAGAACTACGCGCTGCTGCGCCGCCTGTGGGAAGAGGACGTGGTCGATTGGGAGGGCCACTTCCGTACCCCGCTGCAGGGCTTCACGGCCACGCCCCGCCCGCTCGACGGCATGCCGCCCTTCGTGTGGCACGGCTCGATCCGCAGCCCCGAGATCGCCGAGCAGGCCGCGTACTACGGCGACGGCTTCTTCGCGAACAATATCTTCTGGCCTAAGGAACATTTCCAGCGCCTGATCGGCCTATACCGGGCCCGTTACGCGCACTACGGCCACGGCACGCCCGAGCAGGCGTTCGTCGGCCTCGGCGGTCAGGTGTTCATGCGGCACCGCTCGCAGGACGCGGTCCGCGAATTCCGGCCGTACTTCGACAACGCGCCGGTGTACGGTCACGGTCCGTCGCTGGAAGAGTTCACCCGCGACACGCCGCTCACCGTGGGCACGCCCGATCAGGTCATCGAGAAGACGCTGACCTTCCGCGAGTCGTTCGGCGACTACCAGCGTCAACTGTTCCTGGTCGACCACGCGGGACTGCCGCTCAAGACCGTGCTGGAGCAGTTGGACCTGCTCGGCGAGCAGGTCGTGCCGGTGCTGCGCCGCGAGTTCGCGACCGGCCGGCCGGACACGGTGCCGAACGCCCCGACGCACGCGTCGCTACTCGCCGCGCGCGAGGCGGCGGCAACGTCACAGGACGCTGATACCGCGGACGCGGGCAGCCGGCCCGGCCCGGCGCGGACGGACGCGGTCAAGGAGGTGGCACGTTGACCGTATCGCAGAACACGTTGAAGCTCGCCGTCGTCTCGGCGGGCCTGAGCGTCCCGTCCTCGACGCGCCTGCTCGCCGACCGGCTGACGCAGGAGGTGCGCCGTCAGCTGGAGCGGACCGGGCGCGAGGTCGAGGTGACCGTCGTCGAACTGCGCGACGTCGCCGTCGACCTCGCGCACAACCTGGTCACCGGCTTCCCGCCGCCCCGCCTGAAGGACGCGATCACCGCCGTGACCGGCGCCGACGGCCTGATCGCGGTGACCCCGGTGTTCTCCGCCTCGTACAGCGGGCTGTTCAAGTCCTTCTTCGACGTGCTCGATGACGACGCGCTGACCGGCCTGCCGGTCCTCGCCGCCGCGACCGGCGGCACCGCGCGCCACTCGCTCGTCCTGGAGCACGCGATGCGCCCTCTGTTCGCCTACCTGCGCGCTATCGTCGTGCCCACGTCGGTGTACGCGTCGTCCGAGGACTGGGGCGGAAGCGGTGACAAGCTCACCGCCGCGCTCCCGGCACGTATCGCCCGCGCCGGCGGAGAGTTGGCCGAGCTCATGCGGCACCTGCCGGGAAAGACGGGTTCGAGCACTGACGGTAATGACAGAGCTCTGATCTCCGATGCCGGATACGCCGACTCGGTCGTCCCCTTCACCGAGCAGCTCGCCGCTCTCGGCCTCGACAACGTTGCGCACGCGAAGAGGCAGAACACGGCATAACAGCGGCTGCGCCGGGCCGTGCCTCACACGTTGCAGGCACGGTCCTGATTTCTTCACCGCCGCCGGCCGAACCGCCGGCCGTGTCCGATTCGTTATAGAGTGCCCGCTTGACGAAGCCTGTGGTCTAGTCCACTTTGGATCTCGGTGCCGATCCCCGAGGTGGTGGCGGCGCCGCAAGCCAAAGGCGTCCGGCGCACGCCGTATCCCCACCCTGACTGCACAGGGAGGCGGGAAGCATGGTGCGCCGTACCGGTCGATCACGTACAGGGCACGCATACAGCGTGCCCGCGCCGTCACAGGCGCCTGCGTCACCACGCTCTCCGTCCCCCTGGACGCAATGAGAGAAGGTGACGCATGAAAGCCCTGTCTTCGCGCCGCGGGCCGCGTTGGATCGCGGCCGGATCGGCGGCGCTGCTGGCCACCGCGGGCGTGACCGCCGCGACGGTCGTCGCCGCGAGCCCGGCCCAGGCCGCCGTCATGCAGGTGGCGCCGTACGTGGACATGTCGAACAACCAGGAGCCGATGCTCAACGCGGCCGCCACGCAGGCCGGCCTACACAACTACACGGCCGCGTTCGTCATCGGCGCGGGCTGCACCCCGATCTGGGGCGACACGCTGCCGGTGACCAACGACCCGTCGATGGACCAGGTGATCGCCACCGCGCGTGCGGACGGCGCCGGCCCGATCGTCTCCTTCGGCGGGTCCGGGGGCAGCGAGATAGCGCTGACCTGCACCACGGTCTCCAGCCTCCAGGCCGCTTACCAGTCGGTGATCAGCCACCTCGGCGTCAACCACATCGACTTCGACATCGAGGGCGCGACGCTCGACTACACCGCCAACAACGACGTGCGCTTCAAGGCCGTCAACGGGCTCGAAGCCGCCAACCCCGGCCTGGTCGTCTCGGTGACCCTGCCGGTCCTGCCCACCGGCCTGGCCGCCGACGGCGTCGCGTTCCTCAACCTGGCCAAGCAGGACGGCACCCGCATCGACCTGATCAACGTCATGGCGATGGATTACGGCTCGTCGTTCACCGGCGACATGGGCCAGGAGGCGATCCAGGCCGCGCAGAGCACGCTGTCCCAGGCACGCGCGGACTGGCCCGGCGACACGTACGCCAACATCGGCGTCACTCCGATGATCGGCCAGAACGACAACTCGGCCGAGGTCTTCACTGAGGCCAACGCCCAGAACCTGGTCAGCTGGGCCTCAAGCAACGGCGTCGGGCGCCTGGCGTTCTGGTCGGTCGACCGCGACCAGCCGTGTTCCGGCTCGGCCGCCGGCCTGCCTTCGTGCTCTGAGATCAGCCAGCAGGCGCTGGACTTCACCCGGATCTTCCTCGGCGCAGGCGGCAACGGCGGCGGGGGTGGCGGCGGGGGCGGCACTCCGTCGCCGAGCCCGTCGCCCACCGGTGGCGGCGGCGGTGGCGGCGGCGGCGGAAGCTGCTACACGGCCTGGAGCGCGAGCACGTCCTACGTGCCGGGCGACAATGTTTCCTACAGCGGCGTCAACTACACGTCGCTCTACTGGTCGACGGGAGTGGCACCGGGCTCCGCCATCGCCTGGAACATCTGGAAGTCCGACGGCTCCTGCTGACGTCCCGCCGTCTCGCGGAAGTGACCACCGACACGGCTGCGGGCCGTCCCCACCCCTTTAATCGGAGTGGGGACGGCCCGCGCAGAACGCCTACGACGTGCGCTCACCGGTCCGTTGGAGCCGACTGAGCAGTCGGCCGGTTTCATCGGCCACCATGCGATAGACGGTGCGCGCGACGTGTTCTTCCTTCCGCGCCAGGTCAAGGTGCGAGCGCATGCCCAACACGCTGCGCGCCGACGCGGCCGGAGACGCTTCCGCGAGCCGGTGCGCCGCCCGCTCCAGCCGACGACGGGCGTCGTGCCAGTCGCCCTGGGCCGCGCGCCGTCGCGCGATGATCTGTTCCCGGCCCTCCGGCCGCCCGGCCTGCGGGTCGAGCGCCAGGTCAGGGCGAACAAGCCCAGCCGGCGAACCGATTCGACGTACGCGGGACATCCCCCGCGAGCTGACTGGTCCCATGAGGACCGCCGATCTTCCCCGTGTCCACGAGGACATTGAGCACCTCACAGCAAGGCGCATGCCCACACTACACTGCCGACGGCACGCCACTACGCTGCGTGAAGTCGCCGGGAGCCGGTGAAGGCAGGCGCCTGATGTGCAAGCTTGCAGTGCGGCACGGCACGCTCTAAAGGCCGCGCACCCGAGCTAGGGCTTCGTTGAGCAGGACTTCTGCCTCTGCGTCACTGCGGCGCTCCCTGACATAGGCCAGATGCGTCTTGTAAGGCGCAGCGGCCGCCCTGACCGGCAGGTTGTCCTGATCACGCCCGGCCGGCTGCCCGCAGTGCGGGCAGTCCCAGAAGTCCGGAATCGTCGCCTGGACGGAGAAGCTGGGCTGGAATTTGTGGCCCTGCGGGCAGAAGTACTCGACCTCGGTCCGTTCGGCCGAGATGCCGCGAGAGCTGTCGCCCGTGGGTCCGCCGCCGATCCGCGTGCCGCGAATCCGAGTGCCGTGGCGAGCCAACCTGACCATCTCCTTGGTGAACGTCCCGGATGCCGGCTGTTCCGGCCCTACCGCACGCGGCCCGCTTCATCGGGCGCGACGAGCGCCTCACTCGCGTGCGGTCGCGCCACCTAGCCGATCTGGCAGAGTTGGCTTGACCTGCGTCGTCATGGACCGCGGGCGGTCGTCGTCCGACATGGCGAGACACCTGTCCTGGATCAAACAGTTCCCGGACCGCACGGTGATCCGGGCTGCTGCGTCGCTCGCGACGACACGGACTTGATTGCCAGTGTGCGAAATGCCGCCAGACGTCTCAGGGTACCCTCCTTCGCGATCGGCGTGCATGGCCGCGACGGACACGTTACGTACCGACACCCACCTCACGCGTCCAGCGCTTCCCTAAGCGGCAGTTTCGGCGGCGGACTTCGGGGTGCGGGAGCTGGATCGCTTCGTGACGGCCGCCTGGTGTGTACGCCATGTTCGATCCGTGTCGTACACATCACTGCCGCCATGGTTTACGGCGCCTACAGGCTCGCGGCCACCTGGGTCGCGGAGTACACGCTGGCGCTGATCGCGCCCGTGCCGGCCGAGGCGACGTCGGTGAGGACACCGGACCCG
>JBOHCW010000609.1:0-4762 GCA_050725375.1 Actinocrinis sp.
TGGCCCCCGCTACGCGGGAGTCGCCGGGTGGCGGGCGATCGGGGTCTTCGAAGCGAGGTGGGTTTCGCAGAACTCGACCAGCAGGTCGTACGCGGGTCGGCCCATCAGCTCGGTGAGCTCGGGGCCATAGGACACGTAGACGGGATCGGGCGCCGTGTGGGCCTCGGTGTTACCGGTGCACCACCAGTTGAGGTCGTGGCCGCCCGGCCCCCACCCCCGGCGGTCGTACTCGCCCAGAGTGATCATCAGGACCTTGGTGTCGTCGGGGCGCTCGATCCAATCGTAGGTGCGACGGATGGGCAGCTGCCAACAGACGTCGGGCTTCGTTTCGAGCGGGTGGCGGCCTTCGCGCAGGGCCAGGGCGTGCAGGGCGCAGCCGGCGCCGCCCTCGAAGCCGGGACGGTTGAGGAAGATGCAGGCGCCTTCGTGCACGCGGGTCTGGCGGTCACCCTCCTCGTCGACCTCGGTGATCGAGAGCCGGCCGCCGCGTTTGGCCGCCACGTCGTGGAACTGCCAGGTGTCCGCGGTGAGGCGCTTCGCGCTTTCCTTGACCCGCTTCTCGTCGGCCGTGTCGGAGTAGTGGGCGCCCAGCGTGCAGCAGCCGTCGTCGGGGCGTCCGGCGTGGATGCCCTGGCAGCCGCTGCCCCAGATGCAGTTCCAGCGGGAACACAGCCAGGTCAGGTCCGCGCGGAACACCTGCTCGGTGTTGTCCGGATCGGCGAACTCGATCCACGATCGGGGGAAGTCCAGGGCTACCTCAGGCACGCATCAAGCCTAGGATCACGCGTGCTCGGCGACTATCCGCCGCGCCGTTGAGATTTTGGCTCGCTCACGCACCGTCGTGCGCTTTAGACGCCCGTTTAGGGCGCGGTTGATTCGATTCGGTGAAGATCAGGCCCGCTGTCAGCGACAGGGCACCTTGTGGTCTAGCGTCGGAAGTATGCGGCTTGGGGTATTGGACATCGGTTCCAACACGGTTCACCTGCTCGTCGTGGACGCGCATCAGGGCGCGCGGCCGCTGCCGGCCTTCTCGCACAAGGTGGAGCTGCACCTGGTCGAACTGGTCGGCGACGAGGGCGCGATCACGGCGCAGGGCGCCGAACGGCTTGAGGCGTTCATCGCCGAGTCCGTGGCGATCGCCGAGGACAAGGGCGTCGAGGAGTTCCTCGGGTTCGCCACCTCGGCGATCCGGGACGCCGCGAACGGCGATCTGATCCTGCGTGAGATCCGCGACCGCACCGGCGTGGAGCTGACCGTGCTGGACGGCGAGGCCGAGGCGCGGCTGACGTTCCTGGCCGTGCGCCGGTGGTTCGGCTGGTCGGCGGGGCGGCTGCTGGTACTGGACATCGGCGGCGGTTCGCTGGAGATGGCCTCGGGCTTCGACGAACTGCCCGAGGTCGCGCGCTCGCTGCCGTTCGGCGCGGCACGGCTGACCAAGGACCGGCTGGTCGGCGACCCGCCGGACGAGGACGCCGTCAAGGCGCTGCGTAAGCACGTGCGCAGCGGTATCGCGCGGGTGGTCGGCGATCTGGTGCGGTTCGGGAAGGCGGACCGCGTCGTCGCGACGTCGAAGACGTTCCGGCAGCTCGCCCGGGTCACCGGCGCGGCGCCGAGCACGGAGGGGTTCTACGTGCCACGTCGGCTGGGCCGGGCCGACCTCGCCGAGTGGGTGCCCAAGCTCGCGCGGATGACGGTTGGCGAGCGCGCCGCGCTGCCCGGGGTGTCGCCGGGCCGTGCACGTCAGCTGCTCGCGGGTGCGATCGTCGCCGACGCCGCGTTGGATTTGTTCGGCGCCGATCATGTGGACATCTGCCCTTGGGCGCTGCGTGAGGGCGTCATTCTGCGGCGCCTGGACGGGCTGGCCGACGACTGGCTGGAGCCGCGCCGGTTCGGCTAAGCAGCCGACGATATACGTGACGACGCACATGGCGACGCGCGTAACGACGTACCCGGCGACGTACCGGCGATGTAGCCCTGGTCGAGCTGCGATACCTGTTGTGGAAGGCGACGCATACCGGACGAATACGCGTCGTCGGCCGGTAGTAGGAGGCGCGCCCGCGGTGTAGGTAGTCTCGGTCACGTGACGTGGGCGGTCGGCAGTAGCGGTGAGGCGGCGAGGGTCAGTGTGCCCAAGGTCGCGCTCTCGACGATCTCGGTCTACCCGGACAACACGGCCACCGGGTTCGCCGCGGCCGCGCGGCTCGGCTACGACGGGGTCGAGGTCATGGTGACCAACGATCCGGTGAGCCAGTCGATCGATTCGCTGAGGCGGCTGCGCGACGGCCTCGACCTGCCGATCCTGGCCGTGCACGCGCCGTGCCTGTTCTGGCTGAACTTGCAACGGGTCTGGGGCACCGACCCGTGGGCCAAGCTGGTCAAGGCGCGGGAGGCCGCCGAGGCGCTGGGCGCGAACACCGTGGTCGTGCACCCGCCGTTCGTCTGGCAGGCGAAGTACGCGGCCGACTTCGTGGCCGGGATCAAGCGGATGCGGGACGAGACGGACGTGCGGTTCGCCGTCGAGAACATGTATCCGTGGCGCACGCCGCGCAACCGGATCGTCGGCCAGCGCGGCGTCGAGGCGTACGCGCCCGGCTGGGATCCGACCGAGGAGGACTACCCGCACTTCACGCTGGACCTGTCGCACTCGGCCACCTCGCGGATCGACACGCTGGGGATGCTGGACCGGATGGGTTCGCGGCTGGCGCACCTGCACCTGGCTGACGGCAGCGGGTCGAACGCGGACGAGCACCTGGTGCCGGGCCGCGGCAACCAGCCGTGCGCGCACATCCTCGGGCTGCTCGGCCGCAATGACTTCGACGGCAACGTCGTGCTCGAAATCAACACCCGGCGCACCGCCGGCGAGGACGAGCGCGACGCCGACCTGCTCGACTCGCTGCTGTTCGCGCGCCGTCACCTGGCCGGGGTGATCGACCCGGAGCAGGCGGTGCGCCAGCGGTTCGCCGAGCTTTCTCGGCGGGGTGCGAAGGAGGGTACCGGCAGTGGTGCCGGAGCCGCTACTGAGACCAAGGCCGCGAGAGGCACCGCAAGGGACACCACGGATGTCTGACGCGGCTGTCCGACGCGGATGTCTGCCGGCTGACGGCTTATGTCTGATGTCTGATCGGATCGAGGAGGAGCGCGTGGCTGGTCGGGACGGGTCGACGTCGCACGGTGCGGATGCACTTGGTGCGGACGAGGCGGCCGGAGGCAGGCGGCTGGCCGTGCTCGGCGCGGGCAAGATGGGCGAGGCGCTGGTCTCCGGCGTGCTGCGTGCCGGAAAGCCGGTGTCCGAGGTCGTAGTCACGGCGCGGCGGGCGGAACGGGCCAAGGAACTGAGCGAGCGTTACGGCGTCGCCGCGGTTTCGAATGCCGAGGCCGCCGCGACCGCTGACACGTTGATCCTCACCGTCAAGCCGCAGGACATGGGTGCGCTGCTTGCCGAGCTGGCCCCGCACATGCCGGCCGACAGGCTGGTGATCTCGGGCGCGGCCGGCATTACCACCGGCTTCGTGGCGGACCGGCTCGGCGTGCCGGGACTGCCGGTCGTGCGCGTGATGACGAACACGCCGGTACTCGTCGACGAGGCGATGTCGGCGATCTCGCCGGGCGCGCACGCCACCGACGAGCACCTGCGCCGCACCGAGGAGATCTTCCGTCCGGTCGGGAAGACCGTGCGGGTGCCGGAATCGCAGCAGGACGCGGTGACCGCGCTGTCGGGTTCGGGGCCGGCGTACTTCTACTTCCTGGTCGAGGCGATGATCGACGCGGGCATCCTGCTCGGCCTGCCGAGGGCCACGGCGCACGAGCTGATCGTCCAGTCCGCGGTCGGCGCCGCGGTGATGCTGCGCGACTCCGGCGAGCATCCGGTCAAGCTGCGCGAGGCGGTCACGTCCCCGGCCGGCACGACGATCTCCGCGATCCGCGAGCTGGAGCGTCACGGCGTACGCGCGGCAATGCTCGCGGCGCTTGAGGCGGCGCGGGACCGATCACGTGAACTGGCGGCCGGGGCGTGAGCCACTCGCATCCGGCACATCGAGACATGCCGATGTCGCGCTCTGCCAGATCCCGGAGCCCGGCCTCGCGACCCGGCGGGCATGATCCGGATCCGGTACAGCACCTACGGCGACTGCTGCGCGTGAGCGTCATTCCCGGCGCCGATCACGCCATCGTTCTGGGACCAGTGGTGCGCGAGGAAACAGGCTTAGGTATCGGCTGAGTATTACTACCCGGTTACGGTTCTGGCGCGGGGGTTCCTGAAGATCCAGTGAACACCTAGTCTGGCGGGACTACCGTCCCACCGGACGCGCTGGACGCTCCGGTGGGACGGCGGGAAAACCTCTAGCGCCAGCACCTTCGCGCGAATCCCCACGTAGTTGCCGTTAGCCCTCAGCGATCTCGGCCCCGGGCGGACGACGTCACCGGTGTCCGTTTCAGCCAGACAGTTCTTGCCGCTCGCGGGTGTCCGCCTGAGGTGGACAACCTGCATTTGGTGTCTCCTCCAGGTAGACAGCTCCCGCCTCTCGCGGGTGTCCGCGTGAGATGGACAGTCCATGTTGACGGCGGACAACTGGAAATCCTTGTCGGTGGACAGGGCCATCCACGCCGGTGGCCGCTTCGGATCCACAGGGGCGGATAGAGATCGCTGGAAGTGTCAGCCCGTCGGTGGGGTTCAAGAGCGCAGCGACGGCGGAAGCTGGGATGTCAGCCCGGTTGGCATTGCTGGCTCACCGACATGCCGGGAGAGCGAGCAATTGTCAAATCC
>JBOHCW010000610.1:0-17489 GCA_050725375.1 Actinocrinis sp.
GGCCGAGAACCTCCAACCGCTGTGTCGACACCACCACCGGCTCAAACACCAAGGCGGCTGGACTGTCCACCACAGCGAGACAGGCACAACCACCTGGAACGCACCAAGCGGACGACAGTACGCAACAGCGACCACAGCCTGACACCGTCAGGGCCAAATGCTCGTGCTGGTCCCGTGAGCTCCGATTGATGCCAGAGGGAAAACAAGGCCGGGTATCCGTCAAGAGTTGACGGATACCCGGCTTGAATCCACTCTTACGGCCGATTGGGTGCCGGCCTTGAGCTACGGGACGGTGATGCCCTGCAGCGCTACCGGGCCCAGGGCCGGGTTGAGTTCGGTGGACTGGGGGACGCCGGGTGGGGTGATGGTGTCCATCACCTTGGGCACGGTGTTGGGGTCGACGGCGCAGATCGGGGCGGTGTCACCCGAGGCGCAGACGCCGAAGGCGAAGTCCTGCGGGGTGGCGTTGAAGGCGCGGGCCTGGTCCGGACTGAAGCCGTCCTGGCCGGTCAGGGCCAGGGTGAACGTCCAGCCGGACGCCGGGGTGCCGAACTGTGCCTCGGGGACGGCGATGGTGATCGTGTTGGAGAGCGTCGACGCGACTACCGCCGGGGTGCCGACTTGGCCGCCTGTCGCGTTCTGCCAGACGGGGCCGGCGAAGCCCTGGACCTCCAGGCGCTGGTTCCAGGCGTCCGGGCCGGCCACGGTGTAGTTGCGGGAGGCGAAGGGCGCGGCCGTCGAGGTTTGAGTCTGGCCGGGGGCGTGGACGAAGACGTCGAGCAGTTGGGCGCCCATGACGTTGCCGAAGGTCGGGGTGAGCTTGTCGACGGTGGTACGCAGGTAGACCGTTCCGTTCGCGGTGATCACCTGGAATCTGGTCAGGTCGAACGAGCCCGCGGTGAACGAACTGGAGGTCGGGTACTGATATGTGCCCGGGCCGTTGTCGTCGCCGGACGGGTCGGTGACGTCGAGCACTGTCGTGCCGCCGACGACGTCGCCGACCACCGCTGTCTGGGCGTAGCCGGTCGCCCCGTCGCCGGTAGTCGCGGCGACGGTGATGACGTTCGTGCCGAAGCCGACGGTCGCCTCGGCGCTGAAGCCGCCCTGCGCATCGGCTGTCGTCTGCGTTGTGGTGGCCGGCGTGCCGGTGTCCGTGTCAGTGGTCGCCACGGTGACCGTCGCGCCGGGGGTCGTGCTGCCGGTGACGGCGGTGGTGCCGCCCTCGATCGTCGTGCCCTGTGACGGCGCGGTGATGGTCACGTTCGCGGCCGCCGGGGCGCCGTGCGTCACGTAGCGCGCGGTGGTGATGTCGGGGCGGTCGACGGTCTTGTTGCCGCCCAGATCGACGATCAGCCTGAGTTCCTGAGCCTGCGCCCAGGTCAGTGGCGACGCCGAACCGGCCGGCTGTCCGTTGGCGAAGCCGATCGACGCGGTGGCCGGGTCGCTGCCGAAGGGCGCGGCGGGCAGGTTCGGGTCCTCCCAGACCTGCTCGGGAACCAGGCCGACGCCGGACGCGGACTTGATCATGAAGCCGAGCAGGCTCGCCGCCCGGGTCTTGTCGGTTTCGGCGAGGGCTGATTCGGCGCGCTCGCCGGACAGCACCGGCCACAGGTGTCCCGTGCCGACGTCGGTGGTCGGCCAGGGCTCGCCGGCGACTGTGCAGGAGGTCTGGCTGTCGGTCGTGGAGCAGTCGCCGTATCCGTCCGCGCTGCCCTGGCTCGCCGCGTCGCCGTAGCGGTAGTAGCCGGTGCCGGTGCTGGTCGTGACGGAGATCTGCTTGTCGAGAACCGTCAGGGAGTTGAGGAACGCCGGATCGGTGGCCGGCAGTTCGCCGAGGCGCACCAGCTCTTGGAAGCCGCCGTCGATGACGGTGCGCTGGTCGAGGGTCGGGCCGCCGTTGCCGAGCGAGTACGAGGTCGCCGCGTTCGGGTCGCCGTCCTTGGACAGGCGGATGAAGTAGGGGCTCGCGCTGTCCGGGCCGGTGCTGGTGACCGTCCAGTTCTTGATGTCGCGCTGGAACTCGTCGGCGGCGGCCTGGTAGACGGCCGCGTCGGCCGGGTCGTGGTGCGCCCTCGCGATCGTGGCGGCGGCGGTGAGGCCGGCGATCTCGGCGGCGATCGTGGAGACCGAGTAGCCGGACTGCTCCTCCCAGCGTTCGACGCCGAACGACGGGCCGTGCGCGACCAGGAAGTCGGCCGCGGGCTTGATGTGCTTCGACCACAGGCTCGCGTCGCCGCCGAGGCCGGACAAGTACGCCATCAGGATCGGGTACGCGCTCTCGTCGAGCTGGTCGCCGCCGGTGTCCGGCGCCACCTTGCCGTTGACCAGCGAGTTTCGCGGCATCTCGCCGCTGGGCAGCTGTTGCCGCTCCAGTAGGAAGCGGGTCGCGGAGCGTGCGGTGGACAGGTCGCCGTCGGCCATCAGGCCGGTGAACGCCTCGTACAGGTCACGCGCGAACACCTCGCGGTACGAGCCGAAGTACACCGCCTTGCCGTTCACGCTCGTACCCGCGTTGACCGCCTGGCCCCACGGCGAGGCGAGCGAGGCGACGATCGCGCCCGGATACGTCTTGTCCTCGCTGGACTTGAGCACGTTGGCGTCCAGCAGATAGGTCCTGCGCACCGTCGCCTCATCGATGCCTGACACGTTGCGCGGCGCCGGCTTGAGCGCGGCGTCGTACGCGCGCCAGCCGGCCGTGTAAATGGCCTGCGTCGCGGCGAACGGCAGCCGCAGCGAGGCGGCGGCGGTGTTCACGGCCTGGGCCCGGGTGCGGCCGAAGCCGAGCGAGAGGGTGAACGAGGTCGGGCCGGAACCGGGCCGGTCGGCCGCGATCTGCTCGGTGGCCACGATGTGGCCGTCCGGCGCGGCGCCGGTCGGGGTGAGCGCGTGCGCCGCGTCGAGCTGGGTGAGCGAGTCGGAGGCGGTGCCCGCGTAACCGACCGAGGCGGCGCCCGGCGCGGTCGAGGTCAGCGCCAGGTACGTGGGCACGGCGTAGTCGCGGTTGGCCGCCTGGCTGACGGTCGAGGTGTCGTAGACGACCGGCGTGCCGCTCTCCGCGTCGACCACGCCGGTGTCGGCGCCCGCGTTGTCCGTACCGCCGCCGCCATTGCCGTTCACGTGTGCGTCGAGCCGCGCGTAGACGTGCAGTTTGCGCACGTCGGTGTGGCTGCCCGGGGTCGCGGACAGGCGGGTATTCATCAGCACACTGTCATACAGCGGGTCGGTGACGTACGTGGTCGTCAGCCGGTAGCCGTGCTTCGCGTCGGTCGAGGTGATCGTGCAGACCATGCCGGATGCGTCCGAGCGCACGGTGTACGTCATGTCGCGAGTTTGCAGGTCGGTGAACGACGAGCCGTCGGTCACCACGTATTGCAGGGTGCTGACGTTCGTGTTGTCGATCGTCGGCTCGTACACGTCGGACAGCACGCCGTCGGCGACCGTGTACCAGACCTTTGACGTGCCATTGCGCGCGGTGCCCAGACAGTCCTTGCGCGCCAGGTCGAAATAGGAGGGCGCCCCGGGCGCACCGGCCGCCGCACCTGTCGGCGTCACGGCTGCTGTCGCGGCGCTGTGCATGGAGGCGGTCGCGGTCGGGACCGCCGCGATAACGGCGAAGGCGGTGGCTGACGCGAGCGCAGCCGACCGCCTTCGAGAGGGTCGTGTCATCGTTGACCTCGTGGGTGACGACGGGATGTTCCGCAGACTTCACGGAATCTGCTCGCCGCCCGAGGCCGTGTCAAGGATGACAACCCGTCAATACCCGCTGACCAGGTGTTACGTCAGGTGTCGAGCGCTGGGTCACTGGTAAGGCTCGAACACGCCCTCGGCCGTCGCGTAGTCATAGACATAGATCTCCCGGCCGTCCACGAACGCCCGCTCGACGCGCTGCATCACGTCCAACGGGTCGCCGGACCAGATGCAGAAGTCCGCGTCCTTACCCACCGCGAGCGAGCCGAGCCGGGCGTCCACGCCGAGGATGCGCGCCGGGTTGATGGTGAGCGCGCGCAGGGCCACGTCGCGGTCCAGGCCCTCCTTGACCGCGAGCGTCGCCTGGTGCACCAGGAAGTGGATCGGCACGACCGGGTGGTCGGTGGTGATCGCGATGGTCACCCCGGCGCGGTCGAGCCGGCCGGGATTGGCCAGCGAGCGGTTGCGCAGCTCCACCTTCGAGCGCGAGGTGAACAGCGGTCCGATGATCACAGGAACGCCGCGCTCGGCCAGTTTCCCGGCGACCAGGTGCGCCTCGGTGCCGTGGTCGATGACGAGTTCGTACCCGAACTCCTCGGCCAGCCGCAGCGCGGTGGCGATGTCGTCGGCGCGGTGCACGTGCTGGCGCCACGGGATCTCCCGGCGCAGCACCCGGCCCAGCGCCTCCAGCTTGAGGTCGCGCTCGACCGGCTTGCGCTCGGCGGCCGGCTTCGCCTCCTCGGCCTCGATCCTGGCCAGGTAGTTCTGTGCCTGGACGAACGCGTCGCGGATGACGGCCGCGGTGCCCAGCCGCGTCGAGGGCATCTGTTTCTTCTCGCTGTAGACCCTCTTCGGGTTCTCGCCGAGGGCCGACTTGATCCCGGCGGGCTCGCGCAGCAGCCGGTCGTCCACGGTGCCGCCCCAGGACTTGAGCGCGACGGTCTGGCCGCCGATCGGGTTGCCCGAGCCGGGGTTCACGTTGACCGCGAGCACGCCGCCGGTGATCGCGTCGCGCCAGCCCTGCTCGTCCGGGTTGATCGCGTCGAGGGCGCGCACGTGCGCGGTGTTCGGCTCGGTCATCTCGTTGGTGTCGTTGCCGGCCTGGCCCTCGCCCTCCTCGTGCACGCCGAGGTGCCCGTGCGCCTCGATGAAGCCGGGCACGACCCACCGGCCGGCCGCGTCCACGACCGTCGCGCCGCCGGGCACCGGCAGGTCCGCGCCGCCGAGCGCGCTGATCCGGCCGTCCTCGACCAGCAGCGTGCCGCCGTCGATCGGCTCCCCGTCGATGGGCACGATCCGTCCGCCGACGATCGCGGTCACCGCCATGTGCATCCTCCTCGGTAGGCAAGACTGACGCTGGTGCAGGCAAAGCGCCGACGCAGGTAATGACTCCGTGCCCGCAGCGGTCATGACGATATTGCAAGAGCCGCGCCGCGCGCACTGGTATAGTGGCCCACCTTCCCAGCACATGTACGGCGCGCTGCCATCACCGCGCCGAGACCTCTGCGCTCCGGTGAATACACATTTCGTGTCCCTGACCTGTGTAACTACTTGGAGCCGAAGCGTGCCTTCTTCCACCCCTTCATCCACTGAAGATCCGACTATCGCGGCCGAACGGGCTCACCTGGCGCGGTCGCGCGCAGCGTTGCGCGCGATGCGTGAGGAAACGCTCGCGCTCAAGGCGCAGGGCGGCAACGCCGTGTCCACCGAGGTGTTGCACGCGGCGATCCAGGCGCGCGCCGCCGCCCTGGTTGACCACCCGGACGTGCCGCTGTTCTTCGGCCGCCTCGACTACTCGACCGACCAGGGCGGCGAGTACCGGGGCGAGCGTTTCTACGTCGGCCGCCGCCATGTGCACGACGCGGTCGGCGACCCGATGGTCATCGACTGGCGGGCACCGGTGTCCGTCGCGTTCTACCGCGCGAGCGCCAAGGACCCGCACGGCCTGACCCTGCGCCGCCGCTTCGGTTTCTCCGGCGGCGACCTGACCGCGTTGGAGGACGAACCGCTGGACGGCGCGGCCGCGAGCGCGACCGTGCGCGAGGGCAGCAGGATCCTGACGCAGGAGATCGAGCGTCCGCGCGTCGGCCCGATGCGCGACATCGTCGCCACGATCCAGCCCGAGCAGGACGAGATCGTCCGCGCGGACCTGGCCGAATCGGTGTGCGTACAGGGCGCTCCCGGCACCGGGAAGACCGCCGTCGGGCTGCACCGGGTGGCGTTTCTGCTTTACACACACCGCGACCGCCTTAGGCGCGGCGGCGCGCTCGTGATCGGGCCGAACCGGCAGTTCCTCAAGTACATCGAACAGGTTCTCCCTGCGCTCGGTGAACTGGAGGTCGCGCAGTCGACCGTGGAAGACCTGGTGTCCAAGGGCTTCGCGCAACGCTTCAAGGTGAGCGGGACCGACGAGGCCGAGGCGGCGCGGGTCAAGGGCGACGCGCGCATGGCAGAGGTCTTGCATCGCGCGCTGTGGTCCAACCTCGCCGCGCCGGTCGAGGCGCTGGTCGTGCCACGCGGCGTGCGCAAGTGGCGGGTGCCGGTCCACGAGCTCCAGGAACTCGTCGACGTGATCCGCGAGCGCGGCGTTCGCTACGCGTCCGGCCGGGCGATGTTGGCGCAGCGGATCGCCCATGCCGTCCTGACCCGCATGGAGGCGGCCGGCGAGTCGCCGGACGACCGGGTGCAGGACGCCATGGCACGCTCGCGGCAGGTCAAGGTCCTGGTCGACCAGCTGTGGCCGGCCGTCGATCCGATCAAGCTGCTGTTCGGCCTGTTCGCCTCGGCCGAGCGCCTGGCCCGGGCGGCGGACGGCCTGCTCGACCCGGCCGAGCAGGCGCTGGTCTGCTGGGAACGCCAGGGCGCGAAAGTCCCGCGCAGCGCGGGCGCCGCATGCTGGACCGTCGCCGACGCCGTGCTCCTGGACGAGCTGTCCGACCAGCTGGACCGCGTGCACTCGCTGGCCCACGTGGTCCTCGACGAGGCGCAGGACCTCTCGCCGATGCAATGCCGCGCGGTCGGCAGGCGCTGCGCGACCGGCTCGGCGACCGTACTCGGCGACGTCGCGCAGGCGACCACCGCGTGGGCGGCCGGGTCGTGGGACCAGACGCTGCTGCACCTGGGAAAGCCGGACGCGATGCGCGAGGAGCTGACGCAGGGCTTCCGCGTTCCGCGCCAGGTGATCGAGTACGCCGCCCGCCTGCTCCCCTTCGCCGCCCCGCAACTCGCCCCGCCGACCTCGGTCCGCCAGGCCGCCGGAGCACTGGACGTGCTGCACGTGCGCGACGTCCCGGACGCGGTCGCGACGGCCGCCGCCGAGGCACTGGGCCGCGAGGGCTCGATCGGCGTCATCGCGGTGGACGCGTCGATCGACGCGCTGGCCAAGGTGCTGGCCGCTCGGGAGATCGCCCACTCGGTACTGGGCGACGAGGCGCCGGGCGGCGACGTATCCGATGACGAGGTGTCAGGTGAGGATGCACTCGCCCCGCCGCGCGTGGTGCTCGTTCCGGCGAGCCTGGCGAAGGGCCTGGAGTACGACCAGGTGATCGTCGCCGAGCCGGCCGACATCGTCGAGGCCGAATACGCCGAGGTGCTGGGGCTGCGGCGGCTGTACGTCGTGCTCACCCGAGCAGTCAGTGTGCTGACAGTACTGCACGCTCGCCCGCTGCCGGCCCAGCTGGGCGCGCTCTAGCGGGCGCGGCCGGCGCCGCCGCCGTCCAGCGGCGCGTCGAGGGCGGCGCGCCAGGTGGCGACGAGTTCCGCGTCCACCGGGCCGGCCCAGTCGGCGGAGAACCGCGCGGCGGTGCCGATGTGGAAGCCGGACAGGCCGGCCGCGCGCAGGGCCGCGACGTCGTCCAGTTTGAGGCCGCCGCCGACCAGTAGGCTCGGCCCGTTCGGGTCGGCGCCCTCGCGGGCCGCCTCTTCGGCCAGGACCGCCGCGCCCTGTCCGGCCGGGAACGGGCCGCCGGAGGTCAGCACCGTGTCCAGCCCCGGCAGGCGACGGATCGACGCGTAGACCGCGTCGCGGTTTCGGGCGTGGTCGATCGCCTTGTGGAAGGTCCACGGCGCGCCGCCGAGCGCGTCGAGGACGGCGACGAGCGTCGGCACGTCCACCGCGCCGTCGGCGTCGAGCCAGCCGAGGACGAACTCGGTGGCGCCCGCCTCGCGCAGTTGGCGCGCGGCGGTCGTGAGTGCGCCGACGGCCGCCGGTCCGCCCGCGAGGAAGCCGTCGCGTAAACGGATCATGACGCGCAGCGGAACATCCACCGCGTCCCGGATCGAGGCGAACGCCTCCAGGGAAGGATTGAAGCCGGAGAACTGCATCGCGCTCACCAGTTCGAGCCGGTCCGCGCCGCCTTCGACGGCCGCGCGCGCGTCCGGTGCGTCCAAGGCGATGACTTCGAGCAGCGCTTTCGGCATGCCGACAGCCTCCCACAGCGGTGGCGCACGGCTCGAGCGGGGGGCGCGGGCGTGGGCGGGCGCCCCGTGCGCACTTCGCGCGCCGGTGCGCTACCCGTCTAGGCTGGGCATATATAACAGAACTGAGAGGGTGCGAGGGGAGGCCGACGTGCGTGGCGAAATCGCCAAGAACGCGAAGATCCAGCCCGAACAGCGTCTGTTCGGGTACCTGAGCGAGGTGGCCGATGAGGCGTCGGGCAAACTGGCCCCGGCCACCCGTATCCGATTGGTCGCCTCGCTGCGCGAGACCATCGAGCAGGAGCGCACCCGCCGCGGCGGCGATCTGGAGACGCTGGAGCGGATCCTGGCCCGGCTCGGCGAGCCGGTCACCCTCGTCGACGGCGAGGTCCAGCGCGACCCCGACTACCAGGCGCGGCTGAGCGAACGGCTGTCCAAGGCGCCGTCCATCGAGGGTCCGCAGATCCCGATCGGGGACGACCTGGCCGCACTGCTCGCGCCGGGAAAGCCGGCCGGTGCCCCGTACGCCCCGCTGGACCGGTCGATCGGCACGCCGGGCGGGCTCGACGGCCCCGAACTGTGCCTGGACCCCGACCCGTTCGCGCCCGAGTACAGCATGGAGACGGTCGGCGCGCTCGCCGCCCCCATCGTCCCGCACGGCGAGTCCCCCATGGCCACGACCGCGACGATCCTGCTGCCCGAACTGACCGACGGTCCCGAGCAGCCGGTCTCGCCGGTGATGGTCGGCATGCGCAGCGCCTGGCTGCTCGGGCCGCGCAAGCACCCGTGGGAGGCGCTGGCCATCGCGTTGTTCCTGCTCGGCGCGGTGCTCGGCCAGTGGGTGATCCTGCTGATCGCCGGGCTGGTCGCGGTGACCTCGCGGTTCTACAGCGAGGTGGAGAAGTGGACACTGGCCGTGGGCGTCCCGGTGGCGACCGCGCTGTGTTACGCCTTCGGTTTCTGGCTGCACCAGCGCGGGATCTGGGGCGGCACGAACGTGAACACCTCGGACCTGCTGTCCGGCGCGGCCTCGTTCTTCGGCACGCTGCCGAGAATCGCGGCGCTGCTGGCCGCTCTGTTCCTGGGCTGGCGGCTCGCGCGCGGCATCACGCGCTCGCAGTAGCGGAAACCCGGGCGCCTGTAGGAGTCTCTGCGCCTGTGGAGACGTCTATGCCTGTGGAGACCTCTGCGTCGTCACGGATGTTCACGAGCCGGTATCCCGGCGGCGTCTCGACTGTTCCCGCGCCGCACGACGTAAGGCGCGGCCAGGTCGCCTTGTGCCGGTCGATCGTCACCACGCGCACGCCGACGCCCTCGACGTCGAACCGCACGATGTGCCGTCCCGCCGCTAATGCGGGAGATGACGGTGACTCGTCAGCACGATCGCCACCGCACTCGCCGAGGTAACGCACGGCTCTGATGCCTGTGGCACCCAGCGCGCGCCTCAACAGGTACTCCGCCGCCTGCGTGGCCTCCGGTAACCCGGCCGTACCGCGATACCGGTCGAGGTCGAGGTGATCACGCAGTGCCGACTCGGCGGCGCGCAGGGCGTCGTCCGGGTCCAGCCGGCCGAAGTAGGCACCCGACGGCAACACGACGAGGTTCGCCGCGAACCGGTCGCCACCCACGTGCGTGGTCTCCCAGGCCAGCGGCCCGAACCGCTCGGCCAGCGCCTGAGCGACCGGCCTGCCGAACTTCGCACAGCACACCTCGCGGCGTCCGTGCGTACAGACCAGCAACGCGCCCTTGACGCTCTCGCCGAGGCCGGGCGCCCACATCGTCGCGACCGCCGCCGGATCGAGCCCCAGGAACGGCGCCGCGTCCGTCATCGTGCGCCGCTCCAGCCAGCGCGCGTCCGCCGGTCCGCCCGCGAGCATTACCACCGGCGACTCGGGCTGACGGCCCGTCCGATCCGGCCGCCGGATCAGTTGAGTGCGCACGCCATGGGGCAGCGCGGCGCGCGAGAACTCGGCCAGCGGCGCCGAGATATCGGCCGGCAGCCCGTACGCAGGCCACGGCCCCGGGTGCTCGATGAGCAGCCAACCCACGGCGGCGGCCGGAGCCGTGCCGGACAGCGGCTCGTCCAGCCGGCGGCAGACCGCCGCGCAACCGCGGTACAGGCGAGACGCGGCCGACGCGGCGGTTTCAGCAGGCGGCTGACCGAGCAATGAATCAAAGGAATCTGTGGAACGCACAGGATTTTCGGGCACAGGACTACCGATGGACCTCGATGACGGTTCTGACTTAGGGTCGCCTTACTTTAGCGGCGGACCGGGTCGGTTCACGCCCGGGTTGCGCCGAACGGGCGGCCCGCGCTCGGCGATAACGCGCATGGGTAACCATGGTGACCGTCGGTCGATCGGCAGCTAGCCTTAACTCATCAGGGTGACGCTAAGGACGGCGCCTTAGGCCGTAGGCAGTACAGAGTTTTCAGTGAGAACTTCCAGCGACGACAAGACGGATGAGGTAGTCCCGTGCCAACCGGCAAGGTCAAGTGGTACAACGCCGACAAGGGTTACGGATTCATCACGCGGGATGACGGCGGCGATGTCCACGTGCACTCCTCGGCCCTACCGGCCGACACGACCACGCTCAAGCCGGGCCAGCGGGTGGAGTTCGGGATCGCCGACGGCCGTCGCGGGGAGAGCGCGCTCAACGTGCAACTGCTGGACAAGCCGGCCGCCGTCCCAGTCGCGGTGCGCAAGCCCGCGGACGAGCTCGTCGTCATCGTCGAGGACGTCATCAAGGTCCTCGACCACACCTCGAACACGCTGCGCCGCGGCAAGTACCCCGAACGCGAAGGCGCCCAGAAGGTCGCCAAGCTCCTGCGCGCCGTGGCCGACCAGCTCGACGCCTAGGCACGGCGGGGCGGCCACATCTCGGACGGTCGTGTGGGTGTAGAGCGGAAGAGCTAACGCAGATTGCTTACGCCGTTTGTGCGCTCTGCACCGCAGCCTCGACCGGGATGCCTAGGAGTCGCTGGACGGCGGCGAGGCCCTCCGGCCCGAGATCGCGGGTGAACTCGTTCACGTAGAGGGCGATGTGGGACTTCGCGACCTCGGGGTCCATCTCCTGCGCCTTGTCCATCACGTACTCGCGCGACGCCTCGGGATTGGCGAATGCGTAGTCGACCGACGCGCGCACGGCCCGGGTGATCTCGGCGATCCGGTCCGGTCCCAGCGCGCGGCGGGCGACGATCGCGCCGAGGGGGATCGGGGCGCCGGTCACCCCTTCCCACCAGTCGCCCAGGTCCGCCAGGCAGTCGAGGCCGAACTCGGGGTAGGTGAAGCGTGCCTCGTGGATGACCAGGCCGGCGTCGACGAGGCCGTCACGTATGGCCGGCATGATCTCGTGGAACGGCAGGACCCGGATCTCGCCGATCCCGCTCAACCCGCCGGGAACGTTGTCCTCGGCCCAGCGCTGGAAAAGCAGGTACGCCGTCGACTTCAGGCTCGGCACGGCGACGACGCCGCCGGCCAGTCGGGCGGTGCCGCTTGCGCCGATCGCGGACCCGGTCGCAGTCGACGATCCGCCCGATGATCCGTCAGTCGTTTGATCAGCTTGGTTGGGCCGCGCGAGTACCAGCGGACCGCAGCCGCGTCCCAGCGCTCCGCCGCACGGGAGCAGTTCGTACTGCTCCAGCGCTTCGGGCAGCGCCGCGTACGAGATCTTCATCACATCGAGGCCGTCGCCGCCGAGCAGGTTGTTGGTCACGTCGATGTCGGCGTGCGTGACCTCCAGCTTCGGCGCGCCGTCGATCAGGCCGTGTGACCAGGCGTGGAACACGAAAGTGTCGTTCGGGCACGGCGAGTACGCGATCGTCAGCGTCTCGGAATCGTCGGCGGTCATGCCATCAGTCCTTCCACGGCCGGTCCCGCGGCGGCGGTCAGCGCGGCCAGCGCTTCGCCGATCCGCCAGGCGGACCGGTCGCGCGGCCCGACCAGGTTCGACACCGCGCGCAGCTCGGCGACCGGCAGGCCGAGGCGCGTCGCGGCCATCGCCACACCGTAACCCTCCATCGCCTCGCCGATCGCGCCCGGGTACCGGTCACGCAGCCACTTCGCACGCTCGGCAGTACCGGTGGCGGTCGTGACCGTGAGCAGGTCGCCGCGTACCGCGAGCGTCTTCAGGCCGTCGAGCGGGGTCGCCGCGACCGTCGCCGTGCCGAATCCGAGCTCTTCGACCGACTGGAAGCCCTCAGGTCCGTCCGCGCCGAGATCGGCCGCGATGATCCGGTCGGCGACCAGTACGTCGCCGATCCGTGCGGCGTGGGAGAAGGCGCCGCCGATCCCCGCGCTGACGACCGCGTCGTGCGGCTCGCGCGCTAAGGTCATCGCGGTCGAGGCGGCGACCGCCGCCGGGCCGACGCCGCCGACCAGCAGCGTCACGGCGGCGCGTGCGTCCGCCGGCAGGTCGGCCAGCCCGCGCTCGAACGCGTCGCGCTCGGCCTGGACCGCTGTGACCACCAGGATCCGACGCACCGTCAAGAGGCCGTTTCCGGTTCCGACCGCGGCCGCGTCGGCGAGGACTGCGAGCGCAGGTCGTACAGCGCCTTCGTGGTCAGCAGCGCCATGATGCTCACGCCGCCCGCCCCGAGACTCACGCCGAGCACGCCGTTCGACGGCAGGGCCAGCCCGATCGCGCCGCCGGCCACCCACCCGAACTGCAGCAGCGTCTCCGAGCGCGCGAAGGCGGACGTGCGCACGCGTTCCAGCGTGTCGCGTTGCAGCAGCGCGTCCAGCGACAGCTTCGAGATCGACGGCGCCAGGCCGGTGACCGCCGCGAGCACCAGCACCATCGGCAGCCCGTAGAAGAACGCCGCGACGATCGCGGTCACCGCCGTCAGCGCCACCGCCGCCGTGATGATCGCCTCGGGCGCGCGGCTCTTGAGCCAGGCGCCGAGCAGCGAACCGATGCTGCTGCCGACGAAGATGGCCGCCGCGAACACCGCGACCGCGGTGAGGTTCCTGAGCCCGCCGAGCGATTCGCGGCGCACCAGGAACGCCATGAACAGGCTGAGGAAGCCGGAGAACGCCCGCAGCGCCGCGTTCGCGCGCAACGCGAGCAGCACCGAGGGGCCGACCGAGCGCAGCCGCCGGTCCGGCATCGACTCGGCCGCCTTCGCGTCCGGGCCGCGATCCCGTTTGCGCAGCTGCGCCTTGATCTCGCCCTCGTTCGAGTCGACCACCTTGGGCAGCCGGATCGCCAGCCAGGTGCCGACGAAGAACATCAGCGCGGCGAAGCCCAGCGTCCACTGCGGGCCGATCACGCCGAGCCCGCCGCCGATCGGCGTCGCGATGCATGTCGCGGCCAGTGCGGCCAGCGAGATGCGCGAGTTGGCGCGCACGAGTGTGGTGCCCGGCGGCAGTACACGTGGGATGACCGCGGCACGGCTTACGCCGTACGCCTTTGCGGCGGCCAGGCACCCAAAGGCAGCCGGGTACAGGGCGATCCCGCCGCCGTTGATCGTCTTCGCCATCACCAGGCACAGCAACGCACGCGCCAGCGCCGTCACGGCCATCGCGAACCGGCGGCCGCCGCGCAGCCGGTCGAGCAGCGGACCGATCAGCGGCGCCAGCAGCGTGAACGGCACCATCGTGATCAGCAGGTACAGCGCGACCTTGGAGCGTGCCTCGTTCGGCTGCACCGAGAAGAACAGGGAGTTGGCCAGTGCCAGGGTGACCAGGATGTCGCCGGCCCCGATGACCGCGCCCATCTCCAGCACCTGCGCGAGGCCTGATTCACCCGCGCCCTCGGCCTGCGTAATGCGCTGGATGCGGCCGTACACGGCGTCTGCGGCGTCGGCTCCGCGCCCTGCGGACCGCTTGACTACACGCAGACTGCGATGCACCGCGTCCTCGTCCTCAGGCGGCCCAACACGTGTGGCGTTCAGGCCGTCTGTAACGACTGTCTCGTCCGCGTCCGGTGAGTTGACCGCGACGGTCTCATCCGCGTCCGGCGAACCAAGGGCGACCGTGTCGTATTCACGTGCGGCCTCGTCCTCGGGCCTCGCCCGCGGTCCTTGCGCGCCCTGCGCAGCACTGTCCACCGTGGCCATCCCCGCGTCCGTCTCCGCCCCCGGATGCTGCTCGCCTCGCCGTGCCATCAGCGGCTTCGTCGCCCCGAGCCCAGCCGACTCCATCGCCGCCGCCTGCGCGCCGCCGGGCATGGCCGCACCCTGCTCCGGCAGCCGCATACGCTCAGTCGGTGCCTCGGCGCCGGGCTGCCCCTCCCGGTAGCCGCGGGGGCTCCGCCTACCAATACTCACGTGCCTATCCTCGCGCTTCACGGCCACAGTTGTCTTGTGTCGTCCAACGGCATACGGGAGCGACTAACATCACCTACGTGAGTGCGACGACGACGCGGACCCGGCCGAGCCGGACCCCAGTACTGGACCCGGCCTGCGCCGAGGCGGTCGAACTCGCCCGCGCCGCCGCCGAGGACGTGGCCGGCATCGACGGCGTCGGCGACCACCTCGGCGTGATCGCCGACGGCGAGCGCACCGCGACGCACCATTTCGCGGCGCGCGAGCGCGGCTATGTGGGCTGGCGCTGGGCCGTGACCGTGACCCGCGCCTCGCGCTCGAAGCTGGTCACCGTCGACGAGACGGTGTTGCTGCCCGGCGACGGCGCCATCCTGGCCCCGCGCTGGCTGCCGTGGAGCGAGCGGATCCAGCCCGGCGACATCGGCGTCGGCGACCTGCTGCCCACCGCCGCCGACGACCCGCGGCTCGAACCCGGCTACACCGGCGCCGACGAGGACGTGCCCAAGCCGCTGCGCGAGCCGGCCGCGATCGCGGCCGCCGAGGCGGAGCCGGACGAGCCGCTGCGCGACTCGCTGCCGCTGATCGCCTTCGAACTCGGGCTCGGCCGCGCCCGCGTGCTGTCCCTGATCGGCCGTCAGACGGCCGCGGACCGCTGGGGCGAGTCCTTCGGCCCGGCCGCCCCGCTCGCCCAGGCGGCGCCGGCCACCTGCTCGACCTGCGGATTCCTGACCGGCCTGCGCGGCACGCTCAGCCAGGCGTTCGGCGTGTGCGCGAACGAGTACTCCCCGGCCGACGGGCACGTCGTCGCGCTGGACTTCGGCTGCGGCGGCCACTCCGAGGCGGCCGTGGTGCCCGACGCGGCCGAGGTCGGCTCGCCGATCGTGGACGAGTTCGCGGTCGACCAGGTCCAGCTGCACCCGACCGGCTCGGTTCCGGCCGAGAGCGCCGAGGACCTGGACGTGACCGGCGACCAGGAATCCGAGCTCGGACACTCCTGACTTCAGACACTCCTGAGTCAGGGGCGCGAGCCGCAGCGGCGCGCGTCTCAGGGCACTACTGACACGCCGGGGCACTCCAGGCACTGATTCGGCGTGCGCCTGTCCAGCTAACGTGCGTGACGTGTGCTGCGTCTCATCGTCCGTGTGACGGGTCATACCAACCGGCTCCGCTACACACCGCGCACTCGCGTAGGGCGACCGTCTCCATCACATGCGCCGCGCGTCCGGCCGCGCCCTTGAGCAGCCCGAACGTCACGATGGTGCGCCCTTGGCCGTCGCAGTCCGGGCACAGCGCGGACATCTCGCCCGCCCGGGGTCGGTTCGCTGCGGAGCGTGGTGATGGCACGCCGCACAGTATATGGACCATGCTGCTATCAAGCGACTACTGAGAGTTGACTTTTGAGATCCTTTGCGCGCGGCGCAGGCAGTAGGCCAATCCCAAAAGCCCAAGAATGAAGCCGGACAGCGCGACCCACAGCCAGCGGCCGTGCCCCGAGTGCTGCAGGGAGCTGTGCATCGGCAGCATCACGATGAAGGCGATCGCGAACAGCACCGTGCCGACCGCGACGATCATCACATCATTTGTCTCCATCGGTTGCATTTCCAGCCGCTCCACCGGTTCAGCCTGTTCGGCGGCATTGCCGCCTTCGGTGCTCTGCGCCCCGGTATGTCCAGGCTCGGACGGCTCGGACGGCCCGTTCGGCGCGGGATCCGATGTCATTTCTTGATCGTGGGGAACAGTCACGGTAACAAGCCTATGGAAACCTGGCCGCGGACGTACACCTGCCCGTCGTCCGGCCGACCCACAGCACCGCTCGTCCACGGCACCGCTCGTCCACGGCACCAACCGTCCACGCGCCGACCAGTACCGTGCCGACACCCATCGTCCGCACCGCCGACCCGCAGGGGGCACCCACGATGTCCACCACCCTCGACGTTCCACCGAGCACGTCCGGCGGCAATCCGCTGGACCGCTTCTTCCGGCTCAGCGAGCGCGGCACGTCCGTCAGCCGCGAGATCCGCGGCGGTGTCGCGACCTTCTTCGCGCTCGCCTACATCGTCGTACTCAACCCGATCATCCTGGGCAGTGGCAAGGATTTCTACGGCCACACGCTCAACGTCGGGCAGCTCACGGCCGCGACCGCGCTGGTCGCCGGCGTGATGACGCTGATCATGGGCCTCGGCGGGAACCTGCCGCTGGCCATCGCCGCGGGCCTGGGCCTCAACGGCGTGGTCGCCTTCACCATCGCGCCGACGATGTCCTGGCCGGACGCGATGGGCCTGGTGGTGCTGGAGGGCATCGGCATCTGCCTGCTGGTGGTCACCGGACTGCGTAAGCTGATCATGGACGCGATCCCGGTGGCGTTGAAGAAGGCGATCGGCGTCGGCATCGGTCTGTTCATCGCACTGATCGGACTGGTGGACGCCGGCTTCGTCACCCGACTGCCCGACGCCGCGCAGTCCACGGTGCCGGTGCAGCTGGGCGCCGGTGGCGAGTTGACCGGCTGGCCGATCCTGGTGTTCTGCATCGGCGTGCTGGTCACGTTCGTCCTGCTGGCCCGGCGCACGGCCGGCGCGATCCTGATCTCGATCGTCGGCACCACGATCCTGGCGATCATCATCAACCGCGCGGCGCACCTGACCGCCGCCGACTGGGGTCTGATCCAGCCGGTGTGGCCGCACAAGGTGGTGGCGACCCCGGACTTCGGCCTGATCGGCAAGTTCTCCCTGTTCGGCGGCTTCGTGCACGCCGGCGTGATCACCGCGATCGTCTTCATCTTCACGCTGATCCTGAGTGACTTCTTCGACGCGATGGGCACCATCGTCGGCGTCACCTCCGAGGCCGGCCTGCTCGACGAGGCCGGCAACGTCCCCGCCATCGGCCGGGTGCTGTTCATCGACGGACTCGCCGCGGTCGCCGGCGGCGCCGGCTCGGTCTCGTCGAACACGACCTTCGTCGAATCCGCGGCCGGCGTCGGCGAAGGCGCCCGCACCGGCCTGGCCTCCATCGTCACCGGCATTTTGTTAGGCCTGACCTCGTTCCTCACGCCGCTGGCGACGGTCGTCCCCCAACAGGCGGCGGCGCCGGCCCTGGTCGCCGTCGGCTTCCTGATGATGACGCA
>JBOHCW010000611.1:0-4372 GCA_050725375.1 Actinocrinis sp.
CTGTGCTTCGGCCTGGCGACGGCGGGCGGCGGCGTACCGCTCGGCGGGCGAGGTCATGACCCAATCCTAGGCGAAGCGGCGGACACAACGCTGATCGTTTCGGACCGGCGGCCCGAGGCGTGCGCCCTGGGCCGCCGGTCCGGTCACCGACCGGCGTCTCAGGTTCCCGCTCAGACCGGAATGACAGTCAGCTGTGACTCCAGCCCCTTGAAGTCGTCCACGTTGCGGGTGTACAGCGGCAGCCCGTGGGCCACCGCGGTTGCCGCGATCATCAGATCGAACTTGCGCGGCCGCGGACTGCGGCCAGCGGCGACGACGAGCGCGACCATCATGCCGTACGCGCGCGCGGTCTCGTTTCCGAACTCCAGTGGATTCAAGTTCGCTTCGACCATCAACAATTGGGTGACACGCAACGAACGCTGCACAGGGTCGGACGCGGTCTGCACACCGGCCGCGATCTCGGCCACCGTGACCGTCGACACTACGGGCTTGACCGGCAGCGACTGTGCCGGGATGTTGGCGAGATCGACGACCACGCACGTGTCGAGCAGGCCCCGTGGTGCGCGCGCGGTCCCGCTGCTCATGCGTCATCCCCGATTCGGTCCTCGCCGAAGTACTCATCGGCCTCCGCGCGCATAAGCGCATAGTCCGGCGCGGGACTGACGGCGAAGATTCGCTGCAACTCCTCGGTCGTGATCTCTCGCTTGCGCCTTATCGGCGTGAGTTCGGCCACCGGGACACCGTTGCGGGTCACGATCATGGACTCGCCCGCCTCGATCGCGTCCATGATCGCAGCACTCTCATTGCGCAGTTCGCGCTGTGTGATAGTACGCTGCGTCGTCATAGTATTCATATGCGTAGCGTAGCACGACGGTACGCAGCGTGTCACATGATCTCGGTCTGCACGGAATCGGGCCCGGGGACGTAGGCGAGCAGCGCGTCGGGCACGGTGTCCAGCCGGGCGGGCAGCACGCCAGCCCACTCGCCGTCGGCCCAGATCGAGACGGTCTGCTCGGGGCGTCCGGGCCGGGCCGGACAGGACAGCTCCACGCTCGCGGCGTGCTGCACGCCGACCTTCGGGTGCTCGACATGCCGGCCGGAGAAGACCTTGGGGAAGATCCGCATCAGCACCGGCTTCGAGACCCGGTCGACCAGGGTCAGCTGGAACCGCCCGTCGTGCACGTCCGCCTGCGGGCAGATCATCATCCCGCCGCCGTAGGACGGGCCGTTGCCGACCGCGATCAGCATGCCGTCCAGCTCGGTGCGCGCGCCGTCCGCGACCACGGCGAACGGGATCGCCCGGAACCGCCCCAACTCGGCCAGCAGCGCGAGCGTGTAGCGCGACGGGCCGCGCGGACGGCGCATCCGGTTGGCCCGCTCGTTCACCTTCGAGTCCAGACCGCAGGCCAGCACCGTGCCGAACCAGCGCGGCGCGAGCGCCCCGGCGCCGGTGATCCGGCCGAGGTCGAACCTGCCGGTGCTTCCCGCCGCGACGACGGCCGCCGCCGCTTCGGGGTCGCGCAGCGGCAGGCCCAGGAATCGGGCCACGTCGTTGCCGGTGCCGGCCGGGATCACGCCGAGCGGTACGCCGGTGCCCGCGACCAGTTGCAGCGCGAGGCCGACCATGCCGTCGCCGCCGACCACGACGACGCAGTCCGCGCCCCGGTCCAGTTCCGCGCGCGCACGCTTCGCCGCGTCGTCGGCGTCGCGGCCGATCACGTGCCGCACCTCGCACCCGGCGGCCTCAAGGGCGGCGCGGGCACGCCGGCCGTACCGCTCGCCCCGGCCCTTGCCGGAGGTGGGGTTGACGACGAGCGCGGGCCGAGCGGGAGTCGACCCCGCGTTCATCCGAGTCCCGCGATCACAGCGGATCGCGCCGCGTCGCGCGAACCCGGGGCCCCCGAAGGGGTCGAAGGCGGCGCCACGTCAGGAGATGTCCTCAAAGCTGGAGGCATGCTCGACCGGCTCCGGGGACAGGTCCAGCGACGAGGCCTCGTCCGGCGAGAGCTGGTGGATCGGGTCGGCGGCGCTGCGCGCGGCGCGGCGCTTGTCGTTGAGCAGCGAGATGCCGATGGCGCCGAAGTAGAGCACGCAGATCGGCACGGCCAGCACGCTCATGCCGATCGGGTCGCCGGTGGGCACCGCGACGGCCGAGAACACGAAGATCGCCAGTACCACGATCCGCCACGACTTGCGCATCCGATCGCCGCTGAGGATGCCGATGAAGTTGAACAGCACCAGGATCAGCGGCAGCACGAAGGAGATGCCGAAGACGACCATCATCCGCAGGAAGAACACCAGCGTCTGGTCCAGCGGCAGCTGCGCCGCGACGCCCGACGGCACGAAGCCCATCAGGACCCGCAGAATGGTCGGGAAGAACACGTAGCACAGCGCCGCGCCCGCCGCGAACAGCGGGATGGCCGCGCCGATGAACGTGAGCCCGTACTTCTTCTCCTTCTTGTACAGGCCCGGCGCCAGGAACGACCAGACCTGGTACATCCAGACCGGCGCGGACAGCACCAGCCCGGAGAACAGCGCGATCTTGAACGCCAGCGTGATGCCCGCGCTCGGACCGACCAGCACCAGCACGCCGTTGCGGCAGTTGGGCGTGGGCTGGCCGACGCCGTGGATCGACTTGATGTTGCAGATCGGGGTCTCGAGGACGTTGACGATGTTGCGGTAGAAGACGAACCCGACGATCCCGGCCACGACGATCGCCAGCGCCGACTTGACCAGCCGCGTACGCAGCTCGCGGATGTGTTCCATGAGCGGCATGCGCGCCGCGTCGTCCGCCGAGCGACCGGCCTTACCAGTCACTTCTCGTGCCACCCGTCCTCGTCGTCGTCCTGCCGGCTCCCGGTGACACCGGTCCGGCCGCCGCCACGTCCGCCGTGCCGCAGCCCACTGTGCCGCCGCCCGCTACCGCTGCGCGGCCGGGGGGCGCTCGGTCACTTCTCCGGGCTCGGCCACGACCGTGCGCCTGGGCGGCGGCGGGACGTCGTCACGCAGCGCCTGCGCCTCGGCTTTGAGGATACGGCGGGTGCGGCCCAGATCGCGCATCGCGTTGGGCAGCCGGCGCCAGCCGAACAGGATCAGGCCGAGTGCGATGAGCAGGAAGACACCCTCGGCACGCAGGAACATCGTCAGGCGCCCTTTCGACTACCGGTCCACCGGCGCGGGCGGAAGAGGCACCACGCCAGGTCAAGGTTTCAGCCGCGCGTGGATATTGTCAACGGTCGTTCGCCGTGCCGCCGGGCCCGGCCCGGTCGCCGGCTGCGGAGCCGGCGCCCTGCATCGCGGCCAGGCCGGCCTGCATCGGTGCCGCGGCGTCGGCGACGGTCCGGCTCGCCGCGCCGAGGTCCCTGGTCACCTGCTTCACGGCCCGGAACACGGCGAACGAGCAGTAACCGACCGCGGCGAGCGCCGCGACGGCCAGGCTCCCGCCGACAATGAACCACAACGTCACGGGCACGACCCTACCCGGTGCGCCGCGTGCTACTGCGTCAGTGTGCGAGCGACGTTCCAGGTCTCGGAGTACATGCGGTCGGCGTCCACCGCGGCGGCGGTCTCCCCCGCCTCGTCGGCCCAGGACAGCAGCGCCGGCAGCACGCCCTCGACGATCGGCGCGGTCGCGGTCGCCGCGCCGTCCTCGCGGTTGTAGCGGTCGACGTACCCGGCGGCGGCGCCGATCTCCATCGCCGGCTCTATCTCGTTGCGGTAGTGGCCGCCGACGGAGAACAGCCGCCACGCGTTCGCGCGCAGGCCGCCGTCGCCGAGTTCGGCGCGCAGGTACCGGCGCAGGCCGTCCGGCTTGCCGAGCCCGCTGGCCACACCGTCGAAGTGCTCTGTCACCCCGAGCCGGTCGAGCACCTGCCCCAGCCCCTCGGCCGGGCTGTTGGTGGCCAGCACCCGGCGCACCCGGCCGCGCAGCGAGCGCAGCGCGTCCAGCAGCGCGCCGACCGGTTCGAGCGGGCAGTCCTGTTCGAGCATGTACATCCGGCTGGCCATGAACGCCTCGGTGGAGACCTGCGGGGCCACGCCGTAGACGCGCTGGGCCAGGTGCCGCGCGGCGCCCCACGCGTCATAGGACTCGCGCAGCGCGGCCGCCTCGACCATGTCCTCTCGGCCGTCCGCGGCGAGTACGCCTTCGACCAGGTAGCGCTCGAACGAGTCGAGCATCGCCGCGGCCTCGCGCGCGGGCAGGGCCTCGGCGACGCGGCGGGCGTAGAAGCGCACCGGCGCTTCGCCGCGGTAGACGGTGCCGTCGAAGTCGACGAGTAGAAGAAGATCAGCCACGCAGTCCTCCGGCGGCGGACAGAGCGCCACGGACGAACTGGCGCTGCAGGACAGGGAAGAAGTCCATGACCGGCAC
>JBOHCW010000612.1:0-5408 GCA_050725375.1 Actinocrinis sp.
CCGTACCCACCCCGGCGGACCCGGCCCGCCCCTTTTCCCGCGCCCGCCCGCGCTCTCCCCGCGTTCGCCGCGATCGCCGATCTCCGACGCGTCCGCGCATCGGTCTCGTCACAACGGGGCCGCTGCCGGGGACCCCCACTGTTAGGCAAACCTAAGTTAGGTTAGCCTTGCTCCGCAGAAGCCCGGTCCGACCGGCCCGGAGCCCCTTCCACCAGCGGAGCGCACAGGATGAGTTCGTCGGAGATCACGCTGCTCGGCGCCATCGCCGGGTTCACGATCTATCTGGGCCTGCCGATCGGCCGGCTGCGCTCCCCGGCGCCGACCCTGCGCGCGCTGCTCAACGCCGTGGCCACCGGAATCCTGATCTTCCTGCTGTGGGACGTGCTCACCCACGCCTGGGAACCGATCGACACGGCGCTGTCCGGCCACCGGTACGCCTCGGCGAGCGGCAACGGCGCGGTGTTCTTCGCCTGCTTCGGCGTCGGGCTGGTCGCGCTGGTCTACTTCGACCGCTTCATCGCCCGGCGCGCGGTGCGCCGCAGCTTCGGCCCGGGCGCCGCCGCCGTCGGCGAGCTGTCCGCGAAGTCCCGCGGTTCGGGCGTCACGCGCTTCTTCGACCTGTCGATGATGATCGCGGTCGGCATCGGCCTGCACAACTTCGCCGAGGGCCTGGCCATCGGCAACTCCGCCGCCTCGGGCGCGCTGCAGCTGGCCGTGCTGCTGGTGATCGGCTTCGGGCTGCACAACGCGACCGAGGGCTTCGGCATCGTCGCGCCGCTGGCCGCCGAGGGGCGCACCCTGAGCTGGGGCAGGCTCGGTCTGCTCGGCCTGGTCGGCGGCGGCCCGACCTTCCTCGGCACGCTGGTCGGCCAGCACGTGGTGAACGACACGCTCTCGATCGGCTTCCTGACCCTCGCCGCCGGCTCGATCCTGTACGTCGTGATCGAACTGCTGTCGGTCGCCCGCAAGATCGGGCGCAAGGAGCTGACGACCTGGGGGCTGCTGCTCGGCGTGTTCCTCGGCTTCATCACCGACGCGATCGTCACGGCCGCAGGTGCCTGACAGGCCGCGCGCCGACCTTGCGTCAGGCTTCCTGTTTACGCAGGTAGCGCCGCCCTTTAGGGCGGCATCGCGGCACGTAAACGTATCCGAAGTCACCCATACGGCGTAATCCCGGCAAAGCCGGTTTGTCGCACCCCACGTGAGTAGAAAATCACGGAGAGGAGTTGTCCGGACCACCTGAGGGGCGGCGCATGACCGGTGGAGGGATCGTTCGCGGCCGACGGCCCGGCCCGGGCCGGGTCAGCGCGCTGGCCGCGATGGTCGGCAGGCTCGAAGCACCGTCGCACGGACCTATCGACCAGGACCGGCGCACCGTGCAGCGGCTGCGCTTCGGCATCGGCGGCATCGGGCTGCTGCTGCCGCCGGCGCTGCCACTGGGCAACTGGATCTTCGCGCGGTTCGGGCACTCGACGGCGATCCTGCCCGGCTCGATGAGCGGCTCGTACTACACGGGAACGCGCAACATCTTCGTCGGCGCCCTGTGCGCGCTCGGGGTCTTCCTGATCGGATACCGGTTCAATCCGCGCGACGACCTGTGGAGCACGGTCGCGGGCGTGTTCGCGATCTGCGTCGCGATGTGCCCGACCGCGCCCGACGCGCCGACGGCCTATCAGACGGCGATCGGGTACGCGCATCTGGGCAGCGCCGCGATCCTGCTGCTGTCGCTCGCGATGTTCTGCCTGGTCTCCTTCCGAGATCCGGGCGCCGCGGACAGGCGCGCGCGCAATCGCGGCTACCTCGCCGCGGGCCTGCTGATCCTGGCGTTCCTCGTGGTCGCGGTCGTCGCCGGCGCGACGCACTGGGGCAGGGGCTGGACGCCGACCCCGCTGTACGCCTGCGAGGCCCTGTCGGTCTGGGCGTTCGGCGCGGCCTGGATCGCGGCGGCGTTCGAACTGCGCGAACCGGCACCGGCGGGCGCGCCGCTCGAGACGCCGCCGCCGACCCGTCCGACCAGCGCGACCGGCGTGCTGTCCTGATCGCATCCGTACCCGGTAGGCCACTCGGCTTGAGCCATGGAGCGCCGATCCCCGGATAAGCCGTTCTCTACTACCTTCCCGCCGCGCACGGCAGCGTGGTTCCCGTGAGCAGGACGACTGCGCACGGGGACGAAAGCGACGAGGAGAGCGCGATGACGACGATCCTGGTGACCGGGGCGACCGGCAAGGTCGGGCAGCGGCTGGTGCCGAGGCTGCTGAACTGGTGCGGCGACAGCACGATCAGGGTTCTGGTACGCAGTGCGGAGGCCGCGCAGCGGTTCGCCGAGCTCGGCGCCGAGGCGGTGGTCGGCGACCTGCGCGAGGCGCACGACCGCGCGAAGGCGCTGGCCGGCGCGGACATCGTGGTGAACACGGCGGCGACCTTCCGCGGCGTGCCCGAGGCCGACATGGAGGCCGTCAACCGCGACGCGGCGATCGCGCTGGGCCGGGACGCGGCCGCCGCGGGCGTACGGCGGTTCGTGCAGATCAGCACGATCCTGGTCTTCGGTCCCGGACGCGGGCGCCCGGTGCTCGAATCGGACGAGATGCTGGCGACGCAGAGCTATCCGCGCACCAAGCGCGAGGCCGAGGAGGCGTTGACCGCGATCGCCCGTGACAACGCGTCAGCCGGTTTCGGCCTGGTGGTCGTGCGGCTGCCGTTCGTCTACGGCGAAGGCGACTCGCACGTGCGCGACATCGCCGCGTTCTACGCGAACAGGCCGCTGCACCAGCGGTTGACGGTCGCGCACCACGCCGACGTCGCCCAGGCGATCTTCCGCGCGATCACCACGCCGGGCATCGAGGGGCGTTCGTACAACGTGGCGGACGACGCGCCGCTCACCCTGTGGGAGCTGTGGAAGATGCACGGCGTGCCTGTGCAAGAATCGTCCGGCGCCGACGAGAGCGCCGTGCCGCAGGACCTGGACGACCCGTGGTCCGGCTACCCCGACACCTCGCGCATCCGCGACGAGCTCGGTTACCGGCCGGTATATCCGACGGCGTGGTCCGCTAAGGCCGCCGGGGCGCTGTAAAGGTCCAACGAAGAATGACCGCGCGGTATTGGCGCGGCCCGCACTGCGCCGGGCGCTCGGGGCACGCGAGAATCAGGGTCATCACACGCACTTGATAGTGTGCGGTGGTATCAGGAGCCATGCGGATTCCGCGTACCTAAGGAGCAGCAGGTGGTGCCTGGCAGCCGAATCGTCTCACTCGGCCATTACCAGCCTTCGCGGGTGATGACCAACGCCGACCTCGAAGCCCTGGTCGACACGTCCGACGAGTGGATCCGCAGCCGCGTGGGCGTCGAGACCCGGCGCATCGCGGCCCCGGACGAGACCGTGGACGAGATGGCCTCGCACGCCGCCGAGAAGGCGCTTGCGGCCAGCGGCCTGGGCGCCGAGCGGATCGATCTGGTGATCGTGGCCACCTGCACGGCGCTGGACCGCTCCCCCAACACCTCCGCGCGGGTGGCGGCGCGGCTGGGCCTGGGCGGTCCGGCGGTAATGGACCTGAACGTCGTGTGCGCCGGGTTCACGCACGCGCTGGCCACCGCGGACCACGCGATCCGGGCCGGCTCGGCGAGCACCGCGCTGGTGATCGCCTCCGAGAAGCTGAGCGACGTGACCGACTGGAGCGATCGGACGGTGTCCGTGCTGGTCGGCGACGGCGCAGGCGCGGCGGTGGTCACCGGCAGCGACGAGCCGATGATCGGACCGGTGCTGTGGGGCTCGGTGCCGACCATGTCCAGCGCGGTGCGCATCGAGGTGGACCGGGACGAGAACGGCGTGCCGAACCGCGCGAGCCGCCCGACCTTCAGCCAGGACGGGCAGTCGGTGTACCGCTGGGCCACGCACGAGCTGCCGAAGTTCGCCCGGATGGCCTGCGAGAAGTCGGGATACGCGCCCGAGGAGCTGGCCGCGGTGGTGCTGCACCAGGCCAACCTGCGGATCATCGAGCCGCTGGCGCAGCGCATGGGCGCGGTCAACGCGGTGATCGCGCGCGACGTGGTCGAGTCGGGCAACACCTCGGCGGCCAGCATCCCGCTGGCGCTGTCCAAGCTGGTCGAGCGCGGCGAGATCCCCTCCGGCGCGCCGGTGCTGCTGTTCGGCTTCGGCGGGAACCTCTCCTACGCCGGGCAGGTCGTGCGCTGCCCGTGATCTCGCGAAAGCCGTGACGGGGCGTCCTGCTGATGGCGCGTCGCACGACGCACTGGACGACGCGGCGGGTCGAGACGGCCCCCGGCGTGCTGATCGACGTCGCCGAGCACGGCGAACGCGGCGGCCGTCCGGTGCTGTTGCTGCACGGATTCCCGCAGACGCACCGCTGTTTCGACGCGCTGGCCGCGCGGCTCGACGCGCGGACGCACGGCCGGGCGCTGCGGTTGCTGGCCCCCGACCAGCGCGGCTACTCCCCCGGTGCGCGCCCGGCCGCGGTCCAGGCGTACGCGCTGCGCGAGCTGGTCTCGGACGCGCTGCGCGTCCTGGACGCGTACGGGGTCGAGTCCGTCGACGTGGTCGGCCACGACTGGGGCTCGATTCTCGCCTGGAACCTGGCGGCGCGTCACGCAGAGCGCGTCAGGACCCTGACGGCCGTGTCGGTGCCGCATCCGCGGGCGATGGCCGCGGCGCTGGCCGATCCGGAAAGCGGACAGGCCGGGCGTTCGTCGTACATGAAGCTTTTCCGGCTGCCGGGCAAGGCCGAGGAGGTCCTGCTCGCGGACGGTGCGGCCCGGCTGCGCGCGCTCTTCGACCCGTTGTCGGACGAGGCGGCCGAGCCGCACGTGAGCGCGCTCGGCACGCCGGACGCGCTGACGCCCGCCCTGAACTGGTATCGCGCGATGCGCACCGAAGACTCGCTCTCGCTGCCCGAGGTCGGCGTGCCGACCACGTTCGTGTGGTCGTCCGCGGACGTGGCGATCGGACGCGCCGCCGCCGAGCACTGCGCGGCGCACGTGGCCGGCCCGTACCGGTTCGTCGAGCTGGACGGGATCAGCCACTGGATTCCGGATCAGGCTCCCGGCGCTCTGGCCGAGGCGGTGGCGGACCGGCTCGGCCCGTGCTGACGCCGGCGGCCGCGTCGCCCGCGCCCGGGTCCACCGTGTAGCCGATCGGGAACAGGCTCAGCCGCAGCGGCTGGACGAGGCCAGGCCCCGCAGCCCGCAGACCCCGGCGCGTCCTCTCAGAACGGATAGGGCGCCGTCTGCGCCCTGACGGTGATCCAGCGTGTGTCGGTGAACGCCTCGACGTTCGCCTGCGCGCCGCCGAAGCGCGCGCCGGTGCCCGAGGCCGCGACCCCGCCGAACGGCGCGGTGGCCTCGTCGTTCACGGTCTGGTCGTTGATGTGCACGATGCCGGTGGGGATGCGCTCGGC
>JBOHCW010000613.1:0-10006 GCA_050725375.1 Actinocrinis sp.
CCGCGCACGCCGACGAGGCCACCGCCGCGGCCGAGGCGCAGTTCGACGTGTTCAGTGCCCTGACCCAGCGGGAACGACAGGTCGCGATGCTCGCCGGCCGGGGCAAGCGCACCCGCGAGATCGCCACACAGCTGTATCTCAGTCCACGCACGGTCGACGCGCATCTGGCCAGGATCTACCACAAACTCAACGTCTCGTCACGAATCGCCCTGGCCGGCCTTATCCTGGGCCCCTCGAACTCCGGCGCTTAGGTTCCCAAGCCCCGAAGCAAAGCGGCAACGCGAACGCGCCCCGCGACCATGCGTCGCCGCCACGCGGCCAGCACAAACCAGGGTTCTGTGTCTCATTGAGGCGGACAGTACCGCGCCGACCGGCCGTCATCCCGCGCCGGCGTCCACCGCACACGCCCCCGGCAGCGATCGGCTAGTGTCGGATCAGCTGGGCCGGCCAGGTCGATTGGCCCGGTCAGACAAGATCGGCCCTGTCAGACAAGAAGGTGTGCCGTATGCGCGCGTTCGTCCACTCCGGCCATCAATCCGGCCACGCTGGACGCGCCGTGTTCGGCGCCGGGACCGTCGAACGGCTGCCGGACGAGGTGCGCCTGCTCGGGCGCTCGCGCGCGCTGCTCGTGACGACCCCCGGCCGCGCCGATCAGGCCGCTCACGTGCGTGACGTGCTCGGTCCGCTGCTCGCCGGGCACTTCGGCTCGGCCGCGATGCACACCCCGGTGTCCGTCACCGAGCGTGCACTCGCCCATCTGCGCGAGAGCGGCGCGGACTGCCTGGTCGCGTTCGGCGGCGGGTCGGCGACCGGGCTGTCCAAGGCGCTCGCGGCGCGGACCGGGCTGCCGCAGATCGTCATTGCGACGACGTACGCCGGATCCGAGGCCACACCGATGCTCGGCGAGACGGCGGACGGCGTGAAGACAACGCGCTCCTCGGCGTCGATTCAGCCCTCGACGATCATCTACGACGTCGATCTCACCCTCTCGTTGCCGGTCGCCACCAGCGTGACCAGCGGCGTCAACGCCATGGCACACGCGGTCGAAGCGCTCTACTCCCCCGGCGCCGAGCCGGTGTGCGACGCGTTGGCGGTCGAGGCGCTCGGCCTGCTCGCCCGTTCGCTGCCCCGGATCGCGGCCGACCCGTCCGACCGCGAGGCGCGCGCGGACGCGCTGCGCGGCGCGTGGCTGTCAGGACTCTGTCTCGCGGCGGTGCCGATGGGGCTGCACCACAAGCTGTGCCACACCCTTGGCGGCTCGTTCAACCTTCCGCACGCCGCGACGCATACGGTCGTCCTGCCGCACGCGATGGCGTACAACGCGTCGGCCGCGCCGGAGGCCATGCGCCTTGTCGCGCGCGCCCTGGACGTGCCCGACGCGCCGTCCGGCATGTACGACCTGGTCGCCGCCCTCGGCGGCCCGCTCTCGCTCGCCGGACTCGGCCTGCGCGAGGACGACCTCGACCGCGCCGCCTCGCTCGCGACGGCCAAGCCATACCCGAATCCGCGCGAGCTGACGCTGCCGGCGATCCGTCAGTTGCTCGCCTCCGCGCAGGCCGGGACGCGTCCGCAGCCCGCCGATCCGCTTCCTTCGCAGCTGCGCGTCCTGCTCGGCCAGGTCGTCGCGAGCTTCGACAAGGCGCCCGATCCGCGCGCGAAGCAGCTCGTCACCGACCTGGTCCGCCGGCTGCACGGTTTCGTCGCCGACAATGCCTTGACAGACGCCGAGTGGCGATACGCGATCGACTTCCTGACCCGCGCCGGGCACCTCACCGACGACCGGCGCCAGGAGTTCGTGCTGCTCTCGGACACGCTCGGCGTGTCCAGCGCGGTCGATCTGATCACCAACGCGCGCTCGGCCGGCGCGACCCCGTCGGCCGTGCTCGGCCCCTTCTACGTCGAGGGGCCGCCGGAACGCGAACAGGGCGCCGACATCGCGGACGGTTTGCCCGGCACGCCGCTGTATGTCGGCGTTCGCATCACCGGTCCGCACGACGAGCCGCTGCCCGACGCCGTCGCGGACGTCTGGCAGTCGAACGACGACGGGTTCTACGACGTGCAGCTGCCGGATCTCGACGGCCCGGTGCTGCGCGCCCGACTGCGCGCGGACGCCGACGGACGCATCGCCTTCCGCTCGATCCTGCCCTCGCCGTACCCCATCCCGGACGACGGCCCGGTCGGCGCCATGCTGGATGCGGTCGGCCGTCACCCGTTCCGCGCGCCGCACCTGCACTTCATGCTCAGCGCGCCGGGCATGCGCAAGCTGATCACGCAGCTGTTCGTGGCCGGCGGCGCGTACATCGACGGCGACACGGTCTTCGGCGTGAAGGACGCGCTGGTCGTCGAGTACCCGGAACAGCACGGACCGACGCCGGACGGCCGCGACCTGCCAGGACCCTGGCGCCGGCTCGACTACACCTTCCGCCTCGCCACCGACGACTGATCATGTGACAACCCGTCAGTTTCCGGGCCCCCGGCCGCCGACAGACCACCATAGGTCGACGTTGTTCGATATTGTTCGCCTCCCGCCGATGCGCGATCGGCCGACATGGGTGGAGAATCGGGTCTGGACGCGCAGCCGGGCTGCGGAGGCCGGAGGGAAGGGAGTGGCACCGTGGCGATCATCTCGCGCGGTTTTCACGGACGGGCACGCTCGTCGGACGGGAAGCTGCCACCCGGACAGTACGAGGTGCGCGACTTCCCGGTGCTGACCGCCGGGCCGACCCCGCGGGTGCCCCGGGAACGGTGGGAGTTCACCGTGACCACCGAGGGCGGGGGCAGGCACAGCTGGAGCTGGGCCGACCTGATGCGGCTGCCCGCCGAGACGCCGACCGTCGACCTGCACTGTGTGACCAAGTGGTCGAAGTTCGACACCGAGTGGCGGGGCGTGCCGCTCGACCTGCTGATGCAGGACGTCGAGACCGCCGCCGAGTACGCGATGGTGCACTCCTACGGCGGCTACACCACGAACCTGCCGCTGGAGGACCTGCTCGACGGCAAGGCGTGGATCGCCTACGAGTACGACGGCGACGACCTGGCCGCCGAGCACGGCGGACCGGCCCGTCTGCTGGTCCCGCACCTGTACCTGTGGAAGTCCGCCAAGTGGGTGCGCGGGATCCAGCTGATGCTGGAGGACGAGCCCGGCTTCTGGGAGAGCGCCGGCTATCACGACTACGGAGACCCATGGCGCGAGCAGCGGTACCAAGGCGACTAGGCGAGCGGCTGGTCTGGCGCGCGGCGCGGCTGACCGGACGACGCGAGGAGACGGCCAGCGCCGGCACGCTCACCTTCGACGTGCCCGGCTGGCCGGGCCATCTGCCCGGCCAGCATGTCGACGTGCGGCTGACCGCCGAGGACGGCTACAGCACACAGCGCAGCTACTCGATCGCCTCCGCGCAGGACGGTGACCGGGTCGAGCTGACGGTGCAGCGCGTCGTGGACGGCGAGGTCTCGCCGTACCTGGCCGACGAGCTGGAGCTCGGCGGCGAGGTCGAGCTGCGCGGCCCGGTCGGCGGCTGGTTCGTGTGGAAGCGGGAGCAGCCCGAGCCGGTGCTGCTGATCGGCGGCGGCTCCGGCATCGTGCCGCTGATGGCGATGATCCGCGAACGGCGCGCGTGCGGCGCGAAAGTGCCGTTCCGCCTGGTGTACTCGGTGCGCACGCCCGAGGACCGGATGTACCTCGGCGAGCTGCGCCAACCCGACCCCGGCCTGGACACCGCCTTCGTCTACACGCGCAAGGCCCCGGACGACGCGCCGCGCCCGGCCGGCCGGATCGGCATCGACGACCTGGCCGCGGCGGGCTGGCCCGCCGAGTTCGAGCCGACCGTGTACGTGTGCGGCCCGACCGGTTTCGTCGAGCACGCCGCGAACCTCCTGCTCGACCTCGGCCATCGCGCCGAGAGGGTACGCACCGAGCGTTTCGGACCGACCGGAAGCTGACCGAAAGCCAGCCGGAGACTGAGAGGCCGACGCATGACAGAACCGTTCGCTTGGGCAGACCAGAGCGCCGTCGAGTACCTCGACGACGGCGTGTTCCAGGACGGCAACGCCCTGGCTGGCCCGCTCTCGGAGATCTTCGCGATAGACGTCACCACGGCGATCGGCCAGTGCACCGGCTGCGGCAACACCGGCCCGATGGCGCGCCTGCGCGTTTACGGCGCCGAGCCGGGCATGGTCGCGCGCTGCCCCGAGTGCCGCCAGGTCGTGCTGCGCCTGGTCCGCAGCGCCGACACGGCCTGGCTCGACCTGCGCGGCACCGTCAGCCTGCGCATCGCGATGCCCGCCAACTGACGCGCCCGCTCGTAGCCGCTGCGACCGGCCGGCACGCCGCCGGTCACCTGCCCGCCAGCAGGTCCACCACCGGCGCGAACTTCTCGGCGAACATGGCGCTGACCTGCACGTACGATACGCCGGTGCGCTCCCGGCGAGCCAACAGCGTGTCAGCCATCTGACGCGGGGTTCCGTCGACGGCGGTGGCCGCGCCGTTCTTCAGCAGCTCCAGCGGGTCCATGCCGATCACGTGCTTGAGCCAGGGCGCGGGCTCGCCGCCGACCACGGTGATGTTGAAGGCGAGTTCGAGGTCGTCGAACCGGGCGCCGGCGTACTCGCGCAGTTCGGCGCTCTTCGCGGCGAGGTCGTCCTCGGTGGACGGCGCGGGCATGCCGAACGCGACGATGTCCGCGTGTTGCGCGGCGAGGCGCAGCAGTTTCGCTCCGGCTCCGGCGAGCATGATCGGCGGATGGGGCAGTTGGACCGGACGCAACGGGCCGGCCGACGCGGCGCACCTGTCGAGCACGGCCTGGATCGTTTCCCGCAGCAGGCTGAGGCGTTCGGCGCCCGAGCCGAAAGCGACGCCGAGCGCGTCGGCCTCGCGGGCCGCGTCCGGGCGGCCGACGCCGAGTCCGAGTTCGAGCCGTCCGCCGGACATCGCGTCGAGCGTGACCGCCTCGTGCGCGATCCGGGCCGGGCGGTGGTTCGGCACCGCGAGCACGTACGTGCCGAGGCGCAGCGTACTGGTCACGGCAGCGGCGGCGGCCAGCGCCGGGAAGGTCGCGTAGGTGTTGAGCGTGTCGGGCACCAGCAGACTCGAATAGCCGGCCGTTTCGAGACTGCGGGCCTGCTCGGCCCAGGTCTGGTTCTGTGGCGGCAGCGCCGCGACGACGCCGAACCGGAACGGGTGACTGGCCATCGACGGCACCTCCGCTGCGTCCGTGGCCGATTGCGCTCGGCCATTCTTTCAGACAGACTGTATGAATGAATTCAACGACGGTCAAGCCGAATGCGCCGTCGAACCCGCAGGAAGCGCGAGCAGCCGGCGAAGTGAGACCAGCCGGGGAAGGTGGAGAAGCGCGATGAGCCCGCGTCCGTACCAGCTCGGCCGGCGCCAAGCCGCCGTGGACGCGACCCGTGCGAAGGTCATCCGCGCCGCGCGCGAACTGCTGACCGAACCGGCCGGCTCCCCGGCGTTCGGCATCGACGCGGTGGCCAAGCGCGCGGACGTGGCGCGGGCAACCGTGTACTACCAGTTCGGCTCGAAGTCGGGCCTGCTCGAAGCGCTCTTCGACGCGCTGGCCGACGGCGGCGGAATGGACCGGCTCGCCGCGTCGTTCACCAAGCCCGATCCGCTCGACGGCCTGCGACACTTCGTCTCCTGCTTCGGCCGTTTCTGGTCCTCCGACCGACTCGCCCTGCGCCGGGTGCGCGCACTGGCCGCCCTCGATCCCGACGTCGGCCAGGTGGTCGCGGCACGTGACGAGCGCAGGCGGCTCGGCCTGAACGTGCTGCTGGGCCGGATCGCCGCCGACAAACGCGCAGGTGCCGGCGCACCTGACGGCACGCCGGTCCATGGCGTGCTAGCGCGACAGGTGCGGATCGCGCACGTGCTCACCAGCTTCGAGACCTTCGACGCGCTGGCCGGTCCAGATCAGGAGCCTGACGACGTCGTACCTCTCATCGTCGATCTCGTTCTGCGCCTCATCGGCCACACCTAAGCCGGCTCCGCCGACGGCCAGGACCGATTCCCGCAAAGTCAGCGGAACGCAGTCGAGTTCACGACCCGGCCGCGGTGCGCGCCGGCATCCGCCGGGTCCGCTCGGACGAGATCGTCACGGTCGACGCGTTGCCCGGCTTGTCCCACCACCTGGTCCCGTTCACGCAACCGGGTGAACTGAACTGCCGGATCGCGGAATTCCTGGCGCCTTCCGCTCGCTTGGGCTAAGGAAATCGTCGTAGGCGAGAGGGGTGTGCGAGATGGGCCAGGACAACCGCGGCCGGGTCAAGGTCGAGGAGGGGCACAAGCGGGTACGGGCGTACCTCGGCGGAGTGCTGGTCGCCGAGACGCTGCGGCCGCGCCTCGTGTGGGAGGTGCCGTACTACCCGACGTACTACTTCCCGGCGGAGGACGTGAAGGCGCAGCTGACCGCGAACGGCAAGACCGAACGGTCACCGAGCCGGGGCGACGCCGACCTGTACGACATCACGGTCGGTGACAAGACCGTCGAGTCGGCCGCGCGCCGCTACCCGCAGTCGCCGCTGGAGCCGCTGCGCGACCTGGTCCGCATCGACTTCGACGCCATGAGCGACTGGTTCGAGGAGGACGAGCCGATCTACGTGCACCCGCGCGATCCGTACACGCGCGTGGACATCCTCGCCAGCTCGCGCCACATCCGCGTCGAGATCGACGGTGTGACGGTGGCGGACAGCCGCCAGCCGCGCATCCTGTTCGAGACCGGCCTGCCGCCGCGTTACTACCTGCCGATCACCGACATCCGCATGGACCTGCTGCGGGATTCGGACACGCACACGTACTGCCCTTACAAGGGCACCGCCGAGTACTGGTCGGTTGACACCGGTAAGGACGTGCACGAGGACGTCGTCTGGTACTACCGCACGCCGCTTCCCGAGTCACAGAAGATCACCGGCCTCGCGTCCTTCTACAACGAGAAGGTCGACGTGTACGTGGACGGCGTGCTCGAAGAGAAGCCGCACACCAAGTTCAGCTAAGCAGGGTCCAGCCGAGCCCAGCGAGGCGAGGCGAGGCGAGAACAGATCGAGCCGACAGTGAGCTGATCCGACAGACGGATCAGCTCACTGTGACGTGTTGCTCGAAGTACGCCGGTTTACTCGAAGTACGCCTCGGCGGCGAGTTCGTCGGCGCGCTCGGGCTCGGACAGCAGCGCGGCGATCAGGTGGCGCCGGTCCCAGCGGCCGGCGGCCCAGGCCAGGGCGCGGGCCAGGCCGTCGAAGGTGGACGCGTGGACCTCGCCGTCGACGACGCGCCAGTCGGTTTCGATCCCGTCGTCGAGCAGCAGCTCTTCGTGCTCGAAGTAGCTGTCGGGGGCCTCGGGGACCAGGTCGAGGATCACGTCCGGCACCGGCTGGGACTCGCCCTCGGACGTGACGCGGCCGGCGACCAGTTCCGAGGCGAGAGCGAGATCCAGCAGATCGGCCAGGCGCTCGGCGTCGCGGGGCCCGACGGGCAGGTACGGGCGATCGCCCAGCAGCGCGAGCAGGTCCGGCGCGTCGACGACCGCCGTCTGCGCGGCGTCGGCGAGCTCGACCCGGCCGGCGACGAAGGCGCGCAGCGTCGAGGGAGGCGCGACCCGGTCGTCGGGGACGTGGGCCAGGGCGCTGTAGAGCTCGACGAGTTGGAGCGCGCCGACGTCACGGCCCTGGTCGGCCAGGCGGTCGAGCAGTTCGTCCGGTCCGCCGGGCGCGGCGAGCAGGGCGGCGAGGTCCGTGCGCACACCGAGCCCGACCAGGAACTGCGGGTCGGCTTTCGCGGCGGCGCCCTCGTCGCCGATCTGGTCGTAGAGGCCTTCCAACAAGCCGCCGCCGGTGGACAGGTCGGACGGGCGGCGGCCGTCCAGGACCGGATGGCGGCTGAGCCACCAGGACGTGTACGAGGGCAGCCGCAGGGTGGCGCCGCCACCGGTCAGAACCCTGATCGGCTCGGTGACGGCCCCGCGCAGCGGGCCCTCGGCCAGCAGGCCCAGGGCGGTGGGCCACTGGTCCGCGGCGACCAGGTCCAGGTCGCGCACGGCGACCAGTTCGACGGCGACCGGCGGGGTGTCGCGCGCGCCCGAGGGCAGCAGGTCGCGCACGTCGTCGAGCCAGTCCTCGAATCCGTCGAGGTCGAACAGCTCGCTGTCCGCGCCATCCGGGTCGAGCAGCACGTCGGTGGCGCTCACCAGCGTGAACGTGTCGAGAACGCCGACCGCGCGCAGCGTCTCGGGCCCCCAGCGGCGCACCCATCCGGCGTCGACCCGGCCGAACGCGCCGGGCTCGACGATCTCGGCCAGCGGCGAGGAGGGCAGCAGCAGCTCGCGGGCCGGGGTGTACCTGCCCTGATCATCGAGCAGCAGCAGGGCGTCCAGGCCGAAGCGCTCCTGCGGACGCGGGTCGGCCGCGCCCACCAGCGTCAGCACGGCCTCCGCGATCGCGCCGGGATGGGAGTGCGCCTCAAGGTCGGCCTGCGGCAGGTCGTCGGCGGACGCGGCGATCGCGGCGTAGACGGCCGGGTCGGCCAGGATCGCGCGCGGCTGGGCCGGCCGGGCGCCGAGCCGTTCGAGCAGGCCGTACGCGCCGGGGCCGAGGGCGGCCGGGTGCACGACGCGCAGGCCGAGCGGTCGCAGCGCGGCGAGCCGGTGTTCGTCGAGGTCCGAGTCCGGCAGCAGCGTGCCGGGGGCGCCGCGCACGGTGCGCCCGTCGGCGAGCGGCACCGGCAGCGAGGCCAGGGCCTCGCGCGCGCCGGGGTCGTACCCCGCGACGCCGTCGAGCGCCGCGTACAGCCGGCCCCACCAGCCCGGTTCGCGGCGCAGCGCGGACAGGGTGTCGACCAGGTCGGCGGTCTCCAGCCGGCGCACCCGCAGCGCGCCGAGCGCGATCGGGTCGCGCTCCCAGCCGGCCGGCAGCAGGCCGGGGAGCACGTCGACCAGCGCGGCGACCAGCAACTCGTCGCAGGGCACGATGACGGTCGCCTCCTCGGGCCGCAGCGGCTCGCGCGAGCCGTCGGCTGCGGGCAGGAACGCGGTCTGCGGCAGCAGGCGGCCGATGCGCTCGCGCAGCCCGGCGTCGAGCGCGCCCTCGGCGACCGGGCCGGGCACCAGCCGCAGCAGTCCGGGAGTGCGCGCGGGCCACTGCTCCAGCAGTCGGGCGTACGCTCCGGCGGCCTGGTCGAGCAGGAAGTCGGACAGCTCGCCCGGGGCCACGTGCCGGCGGGTCGGATCGAGCGGGAAGGTGGCGATCAGCAGTGCGGGCAGGCCCAGCGGCTCGTCGGTCGGCGTCGGCGCGTGCACGACCGGAATGGTCTGCGGCCGCAGCGGCTGGGCGTCCTCGTCGAGCGGGACGGCCCAGGTCACCGACCAGTAGGGCCGGGCGCGCTCCTCGATCGGCCGTTGGGCCAGCAGCAGCGGGTCGAGCGCGCCGTGCGCGCGGGCCAGCCGCCAGCGGGTGGTGCGCCCGCCGTCGGTGACGACCCACTCCTGCCCGTCGCCGCGCCGCGAGGTCAGGGTCCTGGTACGGCCGTCGACCTCGACCTCGATCTCGGACAGCTGCGGCAGCGCGAGCATCAGCGCGTCGTCGATCTCGGTCAGCAGCCTGCGCACGAGGTCCTCGGCGGCGCTGTCGCGCAGTGGCAGGACCACGGCCGTGTCATAGCCCTGCGGCGGCCGGCCCTCGATCGGGAACGGCAGGCGCAGCGCGGGTACGCGGCCCTCGCGGCGGTGCAGTTCTATCCCGAGCCCGGGGTTGCCGACGGCGACATCCTGTACGGCGGCGCGCGCGTCGGCGGCGGAGAAGCGGACCGAGCCGTGCCGGGACAGCAGCGCGGGCTCGTCGCTGACGGCGAGCACCGCGGCGAACCCGACGCCGAACCGGCCGACCGGGCCGCCGGCGGTGGGCACGTCGTCGGTCGCCGGGTCGGCGGACGCGTCCCACTCGTCGCGCTTGGACGAGGCACGCAGCGTGGACAGGCCGACCACGCCGGCGGCGTCGAGCGGCGCGCCGG
>JBOHCW010000614.1:0-3914 GCA_050725375.1 Actinocrinis sp.
CCTCTGCGCTGCCCACGCCCTGGATCAGCACGAGCTTGAGCGGCGGCTCGGCGATGGCGAAGTTGGCGTATCCGGGCCGCCGCTTGGCCGGTTCGGCGCCGAACAGCTTCGAGTAGAACGCGACGGAGGCTTCGAGGTCGGCGACCCGCAGGGCCAGCTGCACACGCGACATGACAGTCATCCTCACTACCAGGGCGTCGATCGCCTGAATAGACGATCATCGATATAAGACGAGCTTGCCCGCTGTATTGATGACTGTCAAGATAGACGCATGTCGATGAAGCAGCTTCCCGTCCTCCAGGCGGACGCGCAGGCGGCGGCCTGCTGCAATCCGCTCGTGCGCGAACCGCTCGGCGAAGGCGACGCGAAGACGCTGGCCGGCATGTTCAAGGCCCTGTCGGACCCGGTACGTCTGCGCCTGCTGTCGCTGATCGCGTCGCACGCGGGCGGCGAGGCGTGCGTGTGCGATCTGGCCGGGCCGTTCGACGTGAGCCAGCCGACGATCAGCCACCACCTCAAGGTGCTGCGCGAGGCCGGCCTGATCGACGGCGAGCGGCGCGGGACCTGGGTCTACTACCGGGTGCTGCCCGCGGCCCTGGACCGGCTCGGCTCGTTGCTGTCCACCGACGCCGCCGCGACCGCCGCGGCCCGGGTGTGACGGCTTGAGCGTGAGCGCATGACCGCCACCGCGCCGCTGCCGCGCCGAGCGCTCGCCGAAGCGCTCGGCACCGGGCTGCTGGTCACCGTCGTGGTCGGCTCGGGGATCACGGCCCAGCGCCTGTCCGCGCACGACGTGGGCCTTGAGCTGCTGGAGAACTCGACCGCCACCGCCCTGGGCCTCGCGGTCCTGATCCTCGTGCTCGCGCCGGTCAGCGGCGCGCACTTCAACCCGGTGATCACGCTCGCCGACCACGCGCTCGGCCGCCGCACCGGCTCCGGCGCGGACCTGCGCACGGTCGCGGCGTACGTGCCCGCGCAGCTCGCCGGCGGCGTCCTCGGCGCGATACTCGCGAACGAGATGTTCGCCCTGCCCGCGGCGGCCGTGTCGGCCCACGCGCGCACGGGCGGGCACCTCTGGCTCGGCGAGGCGGTGGCGACGGCCGGACTGGTCCTGCTGGTCTTCGCGCTGGGCCGCACGGATCGCGACCGGTACGCTCCGGCGGCGGTCGGCGCCTATATCGGCGCGGCGTACTGGTTCACCAGCTCGACCAGCTTCGCCAATCCGGCCGTGACCATCGCCCGCGCGTTCACGGACTCGTTCGCGGGCATCGCGCCGGGCTCGGTCGCCGGATTCGTCGCGGCCCAACTCGTCGGCGCGCTGATCGGCGCGCTGCTGATCGAGGCGCTGTTCCCGCCCGGCCCGGCCCCGGCGTCCGAGCCGGCCCCCGCCCGTACCTCCGTAAGGACCCGCTGATGGCTGACGAGACCGACCAGACCGGCGCCGCGACCAAGCCCGGCGTCCTGTTCGTGTGCGTGCACAACGCCGGCCGCTCGCAGATGGCCGCGGGCTTCCTCAGCCACCTGGCCGGGGACCGGATCGAGGTGCGCTCGGCCGGATCGACGCCCGCGGGCCGGGTCAACCCGGTCGCCGTGGCCGCGATGAAGGAGGCCGGCATCGACATCGGATCGCAGAGCCCGAAGGTCCTGACCGCCGACGCGGTACGGGCGTCGGACGTGTGCGTGACCATGGGCTGCGGCGACGCGTGCCCGGTGTTCCCGGGAAAGCGCTACCTCGACTGGACGCTCGACGACCCGGCCGGCCTCGACCTGGCCGCGGTGCGGCCGATCCGCGACGAGATCGAGCGGCGGGTACGTGCCCTGATCGAGGAGCTGCTGCCGGCGGACGGCTGAGCCGGACGACTGAGCCGGACGGTCGCCGCAGCCCGCCGCGTGAGCGTGCGGCGTCGGCGCGAGGTGTCACCGGGTCGCGCGATCCCACTATTGTCTGTAGCCATGCGAGTGACGGTCTTCGGGACCTATGACGTGAAGTCGCACCCCCGGGTGGGCATCATCGCCGACGGATTGCGCGCCCACGGCCACGAGGTGCAGGAGTGCAACGCACCCCTCGGCCTGGACACCGCGGCGCGGGTGAAGATCCTCGCGCAGCCGTGGCGGGTGCCGGTGCTGCTGGGCACGCTCGCCAGGCGCTGGCTCACCCTCGCGGCCGCCGCCCGGCGCCAGGCGCGGCCCGACCTCGTGCTGGTCGGCTACCTCGGACACTTCGACGTGCGGCTCGCCCGGCTGCTCTACCGGCGCACCCCGATCGTGCTGGACCACCTCATCGGCGCCAGCGACACGGCGCGCGACCGGCAGCTGTCCGGCGGCGGCGTACGGCAGCTGCTGCTGCACGCGATCGACTCGGGCGCGCTGCGCCGGGCCGAGGTGATCGCCGTCGACACCGACGAGCACCTCGGCACGCTGCCGGCCGAGCACCGGGACCGCGCCGTCGTCGTCCCGGTCGGCGCGCCGCAGTCCTGGTTCGACGCGGCGCCCCAGGAATCCGCTGGTGACGGAGCGGACACCGACCGTCCGCTGCGCGTGCTGTTCTTCGGCCTGTACACGCCGCTGCAGGGCGCTGCGGTCATCGGCGAGGCGATGGCGCGGCTGGCCGGCGAGCCGGTCGAGGTCACCATGGTCGGCAAGGGCCAGGACCTGGAGGCCACCCGGCGGGCCGCCGCGGCCAACCCGGCCGTGCGCTGGCTGGACTGGGTGCCGTCGCACGAACTGCCCGCGCTGGTCGCCGCGCACGACGTGTGCCTCGGCATTTTCGGAACCGGGCCGAAGGCGCTGCGCGTCGTGCCGAACAAGGTCTTCCAGGGCGCGGCCGCCGGATGCGCGATCGTCACCTCCGACACGGCCCCGCAGCGGCGGATGCTCGGCGACGGCGCACTCTTCGTGCCACCGGGAGACCCCGGGGCACTGGCCGGCGCGCTGCTGCGGCTGGCCTCGGACCGCGGCGAACTGTCGCGGGCCCGTGCCGCGGCGCGCGGACTCGCGCTAAGCTCCTTCGCCGCCGAGCAGATCGTCCGACCGCTGATCAAGAGGCTCGACGAGCGGCCGGTCCGCTGACCGACCGGTCGACACACCACCAGACAGGGACAGGGTATTCACGAAGATGAGCGCGCAGAACACCGATGACCAGGCGCCCGCCCTGGACCGGCTGGCCCCGCTGACGCCGAACGCCTGGCTGCGTTACGACCTGCTGCGCCGGATGATCCCGGCCGAGGTCAAGGAGATTCTCGAGGTCGGCTGCGGCCAGGGCTCGCTCGGCACCCGGCTGGCCGCCAAGTACGACTGGCTGGGTGTGGAGCCGGACCCCGAGTCGTACGCGATCGCCAGCCAGCGCGTCGCGCTGGGCGGGCGCGGCGAGATCCGCAACACCCGGATCGAGGACCTGGAGGAGGGCCGCCAGTTCGACATGGTGTGCGCCTTCGAGGTGCTCGAGCACATCGAGGACGACGCCGGCGCGCTCAAGGGCTGGTCGCAGCGGCTGCGTCCGGGCGGCTGGCTGATGCTGTCGGTGCCCGCGCACCAGAAGCGGTTCGCCGCGGCCGACCAGATGGCGGGGCACTTCCGCCGCTACGACCGCGAGCCGATGACGGCGATGCTGCAGAGCGTCGGCTTCACCGACGTGACGATCCGCGAGTACGGCGTGCCGCTCGGCTACCTGCTGGAGGCCGGCCGCAACGCGATGGGCCGACGGAAGATCGCCGCGACACCCGACGCGACGATGGAGCAGCGCACCAGCGCCTCGGGCCGGCTGTTCCAGCCCAGCGGCGGGCTGCAGGGCGCCGCGACCCGGTGGGGCACCGCCCCGTTCCGGGTCGTCCAGCGCAGCTTCCCGAACGTCGGCACGGGCCTGGTGGCCCGGGCCAAGCTGCCGGCCTGACCCCTGGCGCTCGGCGGCCTACCGG
>JBOHCW010000615.1:0-7576 GCA_050725375.1 Actinocrinis sp.
GCCGTGTAGTACCCGAACAGGTCCGCGACCAGCGCGGCCGTGCCGCCGGAGGTATTGGTGAAGTTGACCGTCCCGTCCGAGCCGACCGGCACGATCACCATGTTGGGCACGGTCTCGTTCGGCGAGAAGTTCAGGTTCGACGACGTCGGCCGGGCGGTCTTGCCAGGGTAGGCGGTGAGGTATCCGCCGGTCTTGGGCGCCGTGACGGTCACGTTGAGCGCGACGGCTGTGACGCCGGAGCCCGGGATTGCTCCGTTGCCCTCGATCTTCAGGTTCAGCGTGCCGTTCGCCGGGATCACGGTGGGCTTGCCGCCGGTTCCGGTGCCCTTGCGCGTGTCGAGCAGGCGGGTTGGTCCGGCCGGCACGTAACCGCTGCCGGCCGCCGAGTCCACGTAGTAGCCCTGGACATCCGCGACGACATGCGTGCTTCCACCGGAGCCGTTGTAGAGGTCTACCTTGCCGTTCGCGCCAGTCTCCACGGTGACCAGGTTCGGCACGGTCTCGTTTGCCGAGAAGTTCAGGTTCGACGACGCCGGTCGCGTGGTCGCGTCCGGGTAGGCGGTGAGGTAGCCGCCGACCTTCGGCGCGGTGACCGTCACGTTGAGCACGACCGCCTTGATGTCGGCTGCGGCGGGCGCGCCGGTCACGCCGCTGGTCACGTCGAACGCGACCGCGGACTTCGCCGGGACCGCGGTGCGCTTGCCGCCGGTTCCGGTGCCGGTGCGCGTGTCCAGCACCCGGGTCGGTGCGACCGGTGTGTACGTGGTGCCGGTCGTGGTGAACGTAGTGGTCAGAGTCTTGCTGCGGGCGTTGTCCGTCAGCGTGTCAGTGATCGTGTACGTGCCACGTGACGCATACGTATGGCGGCCGCCGAATGACCTGGTGAAGTCGGTGCTGACGTCGATGCCGCTACTCAGGTTCGTGGCGTTCGTCCCGTCGCCCCAGTTGATCGTCTCGGTGGTGTCGTACCCCCATGGCACACCCTGCAGAGACAGGTTCGTCTCCACGGTTTGGGCGAACATCGGCGCCGCTGTCAGGGTGCTGGAGGTGTACTCCTGGTACTCGATCGCGCCGCGGTCGGCGTACGTCGCGGAGCCGATGCCCGTGTCGGCGATCGACGGGTCGTCCACCCGCGGGTTGCCGTAGATGTCGGTGGACGTCTCGCCGAGCGCGTTCGCGTCCGCCGAGTCGATTGCCGGTGACGCGGTCGGGATCGCATTGGTCGACAGGTCAACTGTGGCGGGCGTGAAGTCCTCAGTGCCCTTACCCGTCGCGTTCTGGAATGCGGTCGCTGCCGTGTACTTGACGCCCGCCCACGAATACGGCGTCGTCCCGCCACTGCCCGTTGACAGCACGTTGTATTGCGCGATCGTGCCCGCTGCGGAGTCCGCCGACACCTGTAGGTCGACAAGAGCGCTTCCGGCCTGGCACGACTGGTCCGTCGAGACGCCCAGCAGGACATTGTTCTCGACGCTCGTCGAGGTAGACGCGGACGTGACCGAGATCGCCGCACCGCACACGCCGCCATAGAGATCGCCGACGTTGTTGCCCACGATCTCGGTGCCACTCGCGCCGACCACCTGGATCCCGTTGATACCGGGCGCGCCCAGCATGTTGGTGGCGACGACGGTCCCGGTCGAGCCGCCGTCCACTCGCACGCCGACCCCGTCCTGGCTGAACGACTGGAACCAGTCACGCTGCACGGTGACCGCGTGCGAGGCACCTGTGACGTGTACGCCGGCGATGGTCGACGTCGGACTACTCGTGTCCTGACGCAGCGTCGAGTTCTGGATGGTGATGTTCGACGAGCCCGACACGAGCACCGCGTCGCCGGTCGAATCCGCGTAGAGGCCGTCGATGATGATGTTGGAGACGCCGGTCAGCGTAAAGGCGTGATCCGGCTCGAAGACGGTGAAGGCGTGGCGCTGCGCCTTGAACGTGATCGGCGCGCTCGCTGTGCCGGACGTCTTGACCACGACGTCCTGGCCGTAATCGGTGTTCATCCCGCCGATCAGCACGGTCTGTCCGGGTGTGACCACGTCGGCCGCGGCCTGGATCGTGCAGAATGGCGCCGCCGCCGTGCCCGACCCGGAGTCGGTGCAGGCAGACGAGGTGTTGTCGACGTACAGGTCTGCCACTGACGTTGCGCGGGCCGACGTAGCGGAAAGTGCGGTGAGCGAAGCTGAACTGATGAGTAAGGCGGCAGTAGCCGCCATTCGATGCTTATACACCGGTTGCCCCACGATAGTGTGATTGTTCTGAGGGCAGCGGCATCCCCGTCACTCGACAACCCCGAACGCCCCGGCCCGAGCCGGAATTGTAGCCTTCTGCTACGCGCCGTGGTGATTGTGTAGCGGGACTATTACACGGTGTTTTTCGCAGCTCGCAGCTATGTCAGGCGCAGGAACGCCGCCATGCGTCACGGGTCGTCGGTATCGCACAAGCGCAGCGAGGGGCGGTGAGGTGGATATCAAGTACCGATGCCTGCCCACCCAATGGCAGGTGTAGTGCATCCGCCTGGAGCCATCCGGCGTGGGTGGCTTCGTTGTCCGTTCGAGACGGACAGTTGGGATGACGTCGCTGTGGTCTGCGAGGGCGTGCCGGATCTCGGCCGATCCCGCCGATTTGATCCGGCTCCGGTGGATGGCCGTGTTGTCCGTTTGAAACGGACAGGGGTGCACTTGGGCACTCTGGCACGCCGGCGCTTGGGCATTCCGGCGCTCGGGCATTGCGGCGCTCGGGGACAAAGCCGATCGGCAAGCTCACCAGTAGGGCGGAAAGTGATCGCGCGGGACGCCCCGCGGCTGACGGGGAATGCGGCCGGTGTGGAGTTTACGCCAGCCGTAGGAATGCCGCGAGGGCCGCGGCCATGCGCCACGGGTCGTCGGCGCCGCACAGTTCGCGTACAGAATGCATCGACAGGGCGGGGACGCCGATGTCGAAGGCCGCGATGCCGAGGCGGGAGGCGGTCAGCGGGCCGATCGTGCTGCCGCAGGGCTGGTCGTTGCGCGAGACGAAGGTCTGCCAGGGCACGTCGGCGGCCTCGCAGGCGCGGGCCCAGACCGCGCGGGTGGCGCCGTCGGTCGCGTAGCGCTGATTCACGTTGACCTTGAGGACCGGGCCGCCGTTGGCGCGGGGCCGGTGGCCGGCGTCGTGGCGCTCCGGGTAGTTCGGGTGCACCGCGTGAGCCAGGTCGGCCGAGGCCAGCACCGAGCCCGCGTACGCGCGCGCCTTCGCGTCGACGCCGCCGCCGCGGGCGGCCACGAGGCGTTCGAGGACGGTCTCCAGGAACGGGCCGGCCGCGCCGGTCGTGGCGACCGAACCGTTCTCCTCGTGGTCCATCGCGGCGATCACCGGGATCGGGCCGTCGCCGACACCCGCCTCGACCGCGGCCAGCAGGGCGGCGACGCTCGCGTGCACGGACATCTGGTTGTCCAGCCGCGAGGCCGTGATCAGTTCCCTGTCACGGCCCAGATACGCCGGCGGCGCCACGTCGTGCACCATCAGGTCCCAGCCGAGCACGTCCTCGGCGCCCGCGTCGACCCCGGCCTCCCGCGCGACGAACTCGATCAGCTCGCCCTCGGACGGCTCGCCCAGGCCCCACACCGGCGTCAGGTGGACCTGCGGGTTCAGCTTCAGGCCCTCGCTGTTGACGCCGCGGTCCAGGTGGATCGCCAGCTGCGGCACCCGCAGGAGCGGCCGGTCCACCTTCACCAGCCGCTCGCTGCCGTCACGCAGGGAGAGCCGGCCGGAGAGGCCGAGGTCGCGGTCCAGCCAGGTGTTGTACAGCGGACCGCCGTACACTTCGACGGCCACCTGCCGCCAGCCGACCACGCCGGTGTCCGGCTGCGGCTTGACGCGCAGGTTCGGCGAATCCGTGTGCGAGCCGATGATCCGGAACGGGCGCGCGGCGTCGGCGCCCTGCGGCAGGTACCAGGCGACCAGCGCGCCGCCGCGGATCACGTACTGCCCGCCGGCCTGGTCGTCCCAGGCCTCGGTCTCGGCCAGCTGCCGGAAGCCCGCCTTGTCCAGCAGCGCGGCCGCCTCGGCGACGGCGTGGTACGGACTCGGGGACGCGGCGAGGTACGCGAACAGGTTGTCGGTGTGCGTACGGTCGAACTTCGCGGGTGCCTGTGCCATGCGGCCAGCCTACTTAGTCGGTCCAGCCTCGGTTGGTCCAGTCTCGGCTGGTCCTGTCCCATCGGGTCCAGGGGGTTGAGCGGGGCGGGTTGAGCGGGGGCCGGAACGGCCGACGGCGCGGCTAGAACGGTGCCGGGAGCAGCAGCTCCACGTTGCGGTCGGCGAGCGCGCCGCGTCGGCCGTCGGCGCCGGGGACGGAGCGGGTGCGCGACTGCCAGTCGTTCAGGCCCAGTTCGCGGGACAGCGAGGCCAGGGCGAGGGCCGAGCCTGGCGCGTTCGCAGCAGTACCCAGGTCGGCACCCACGTCAGCACCCACGTCAGCACCCATGTCCCTGCCAATGTCAGTGCCCGTATACGCGGCCGTCTCGTGCGGCACTTCGGCCGGCCCGGCGTGGTCGATGATCGTGCCGAACACCGACAGCGTCCCGTCGCCGTTGTCGACCAGCTCCACCAGGCGCGCCTGCTGCGGCCAGTCCACGTGCGAGGCCGTGTTCAGCTCCCAGAGCCCGCCCGGCAGCGGCGAGTCGGGGTGGCGGCGGTGCGGCACCACGCCGTTGACGTGCGTGTGGCCGTTGACCCACAGCACCACGTTCGGGAACCGCAGCAGCAGGTCACGTACCGCCGGGCCGAGCACGCGGTGCTCGCCGGGGTCGCAGAACCAGTTGCCCATCGTCTCCGCGGTGTGATGGCTGAACACGACGACGAGCTTGTCCACGCCCGCGCCGCGCACCAGTTCCCCGCGCTCGTTCACGTACTGCGTGGCGACGGCGAACAGCTCGCTCTCCAGCCACTGGAACTGCTTCTCGTCCACCGACCCGTCCGCGCCACCGTGCGGATTGACCGTGTCGAGCACCAGGCAGCGCACGCCCGGTCCGGCGTCGAAGCCGTAGTAGGCGGTGTTCTCGGCCAGGTTCTCGTGGGTGAAGCCGTGGCCGACCGGCCGGCCGGTCGTGGTGAAGTGCTCGCGCACCATCCCGGCCCGGTCCAGCGGTCGCCGGTCAGGGTCCTGCGTCACCGTGCGGAAGTCGCCGGCCAGCAGCGCCTCGGCCGCATGCGGAGCGGCGCAGGCCAGGTCGATCGCGAGGCGCAGCAGGTCGGTGCCGGTCGGCAGCTCGACCACCTTGTGCGTGCCGGTCGCGTACTCGGCGCTCTCCGGCAGGTGCGGCAGATTGCCCTGCAGCAGCGCGTCGTGGTTCCCGTACGCCGAGTACCACGGCAGCGGCGAGCCGTCGGACGCGCGCAGGCCGGGCGCGTCGAACGGACGGCGCGAGGCGTCGAGCAGGCCGGGCACGGTCGGGAAGCCGTGTTGCGCGTGCGGAAGGTCGGGCGCCGCGCCCTCGGGCGTGCCCTCCGGATGCCAGTAGCGCAGGTCGTACCTCGCCCAGTCGGCGACGCCCTCGTACTTGGCGGGATCGCCGGAGTCGGGACGGATCGCGGCGGCGCCGTCGAGCACGTCGACGAACCAGCGGGTTTCGTTGTACTGCGCGTTGTCCGCGTTGTCGCCAGTCGCCACGGCGAAGGCCAGCGGCGCGCCGAACGCCGGGCCGGATCCGATCCCGTTGACCTGACGCACCATCGCGTCGGCGACCTGCACGCTCAGCATCTCGTTGGAGCGGTACGCGCCGGTCAGGTTCGCCATCCCGGTGAACCGCGAGCCGGGGTCGTTGTAGCGGTCCAGGAACTCGACCCGGGCCGGGGACTGGTCGTCGACCAGGTGAATGTCCGTCAGATGCGCGAAGGCGAGGACGGACGTCCGCGTCGCGTGACCGGCCCGGGGAACCGGACGGGTCGCCAGCTCCTCGCGCAGCAGGTACGGCTCGCCGGGCGCGGCACGGATCCTGCGGTAGCCGCCGGGGCCGGGCGGACCGGCCAACAGGGTCCCGGCCAGCGTCGTACCCTGCGGCGCGGCAGGGCTGAAACCGCTGTCGGGAGCGGTCACGGGTGCGGCGGGCGGCGTCGCCGGCGCGTGTGCGAACAGGCCCGCGACCAGCTTGATCAGGTGCCTTATGCTGCGCCCTCTCGGCATGGATAACACGCATGCACGATATGCGGTGAACCAGGTCCCGCGGAAGGAGCTCATCCCTTCCGCCGGACCCGGCCCGCACAGCCCGATCACCAATCCGACCGGGCGTTCACACGCGCCGGTCGGACGGGTCACCTCACGGGATCGGCTAGAAAGCCTCCTCCGGCACGTCCATCAGCGCGTTGTCCTTGGCCTCGATCACAGCGCGGCGCGCGGTGAGCATCGGCAGGATGTTGCGGGCGAACCAACTGGCCGCGGCCACCTTGCCAGTGTAGAACGCCCGGTCCCTACCCGGCTCGCCGGCCAGCCGCTCGGCGGCGATCGCCGCGTGGCGCAGCAGCAGCCAGCCGATGAGCAGGTCGCCGACCGCGAACAGGAACTCGGTGGTGGACTGGCCGACCACCTGGATCTCCCGCGGGTCCTCCAGCGCCTTGGCCGCCTGGCCGAACAGCGTGTTGGCCACCGACTCGACGTCGGCCAGCGCGGCCGCCAGCAGCGCGCGGTCGCCCGCCAGCGCCTCGCCGCCCGCCCCGGAGTCCAGGAAGGCCTGGATCTCGGTCTTGGCCCGGGTCAGCGCCTGGCCCTGGTCCTTGACGATCTTGCGGAAGAACAGGTCCATACCCTGGATCGCGGTGGTGCCCTCGTACAGGGTGTCGATCTTGGCGTCCCGGATGTACTGCTCGATCGGGTAGTCCTGCAGGAAGCCGGAGCCGCCCAGGGTCTGCAGCGACTGCGTCAGCACCTCGTACGCCCGCTCGGAGCCCACGCCCTTGACGAGAGGCAGCAGCAGGTCGTTCACCTTCTCGGCCAGGTCGTCCGGGGTGCCCGCGGCCTGGGCGATCTGCACCCTGTCCTGGTACGACGCGGTGAACAGCACGAGCGCCCGCATGCCCTCGGTGTAGGCCTTCTGCAGCATCAGCAGGCGGCGTACGTCGGGGTGGTGGGTGATGGTGACGCGTGGCGCGGTCTTGTCCGTCATCTGCGTCATGTCGGCGCCCTGCACGCGCTCCTTGGCGTATGCCAGCGCGTTGAGGTAGCCGGTGGACAGCGTGGAGATCGCCTTCGTGCCGACCATCATGCGAGCCTGCTCGATGATCAGGAACATCTGCTTGATGCCCTCGTGCACGTCGCCGACGAGGTAGCCGACCGCCGGGTGCTTCTCGCCGAAGGTGAGCTCGCAGGTCGTGGAGACCTTCAGGCCCATCTTCTTCTCGACGTTCGTGACGTAGGCGCCGTTGCGCTCGCCCAGCTCACCGGTCTCGGCGTCGAAGAGGAACTTCGGCACGATGAACATCGACAGACCCTTGGTGCCCGGCCCGGCGCCCTCGGGGCGCGCCAGCACGTAGTGCAGGATGTTGTCGGCCATGTCGTGGTCGCCGCTGGTGATGAAGCGCTTGACGCCCTCGATGTGCC
>JBOHCW010000616.1:0-4491 GCA_050725375.1 Actinocrinis sp.
GGGGAGTTTCCCCCGGCCGACTCCCCGCGCCGCCGGCCTCGACCACAACGCCGTGACCTGTACAGGTAGCGATCCGGGGAGGCAGGGACCCGCAGGGAGCCGGCCGTGTGCCGCTCGGCGAATGCCGGTTCGCGCACGCCGCCGGCGCCGCCTCCCCTCGATCCGCACACGTATCCGTCCGCTGACATGGAAGGACCGACTGTGACCCGACGACGCACCCGCCGAGGCCGGCCTCGACTGCGCTCGCTGACCCGCCGTGCCCGCCGAGCCGTCCGGCGCCGCACACGCCGTCTGTGGCGCCGGTCAGTACGCCGCTACGCGACCTGGCGCCGCCGCCAGCTCGCCCGCCGCGCGCAGTCCCAGCGTCGCCGCCAGGCCGCTGCCGCGGCCGCGCATGAGCTGTCCGCGCGCTCGATCACGGGTAAGCCGCGCCCGGCCGCGGCCACCTCGCCGAGCACGCCGCCGGCGGCCGGTGCGCAGACGACCAGGCGCAGCCACGACGGGAAGTTCAACGGCTCGACCTCGACCGGCAAGCGCACCGCGGCGAAGAAGGCCGGCGCGAAGAAGGCCGCGGCGTCGAGTGCTCAGCGGGACCTGGCGCGCGGCGATGCGACCCTGCGCCGCGTCGAGGCGCGCCTCGCCCGCACCGAGAGGCGTATCGACCGGCTGTGACCTGAAGCCGCGCACGCGTCGACGCCCTCGCCGTACCTGCCGGCGGGGGCGTCGCCGTGTCCGGCCATGCGCTGCCGTTGCTGGCGGTCTGGCGCTGGCGCACCTCGGCCGACGTCGTCCGCTCCTACGCCTCGCCGGACGGCCGGGCGGTCGCGAAGGTCTACCGCGAGCAGTTCGGCACCGAGCCCGAACGCAACGGTCTTGCCGTGCGCGGCCGGCGCCTGGTGCCGGTGCTCGCTACAGCCACGCCGAGCCATCCTCGACACGGGCGCCCGCGAGTACGGCCGCACGGGCTCTGCTGGCCGCGTAGCCACAGCCGCACACCCGAGGCGCCCCGGTCCTGCCGCCGGGGCGCCTCGGCGCGTTCCGGGCCGCCGTCGACGCCGTCGCGCACGATCGCGGCCGGGGCCATGAGGCCGGTTCGACGGCCGGCCTCGGCGTGCGTGCGGTACCGCTTTCGACGCGCTGCCCGCGCACGATGTGGCTCGATCACGGCCGTCCTAATCGACCATATACGCGCCCATTGCCGGAATCGTGGTGTTGACCTCCTCAATAGCGCGCGCACGCACGCGCGCCCCCCGCCCGCGCGCATGGCCTCCCAGACCCGTACACAGCGGCAGCCGCAGTACGCTCCCGGTGATGCTCATGGCCGGGGAGGGGGTCCCCCGCCCCCCTGTTTTGGACGGCGCGCGGTCGCGATTCAGCGAGCCGCACACGGCCACGCACAGCCGCTCGTGACGCCCTCGCGCGCCACGGTGAATCAGGATTCGCGCGCCTCGCTCAGCGAGCGCCACAGCGCCGCACACGACCGGCCACGCCCGACCGCCTCGACCCGTGCTCGCGCCGTTCGTCGAGCCGTTGAGCGCGTCGCCAGCGTGCGCCTCGCGCCCTGCCGTCGACCGCGTCGCGGTCGCTGTGCGGCCGAGCGACGGCGAGCCGCTATGCGGTCGCGCTCGGGTAGGTTCGGGCCGTGACCGATACCGAGGCGGGCCGCTGGAAGGTGCGCGAGCACCCGATCACTCTGCCGTCTGCGGCCGTGAACCGGCACAGCCGGCTGACGGTGGCGAACGTCGAGCTACCGGATGGCGTCGAGTTCTCGCAGGTTGTGCTTCGCGTCGACGCTGCTTCGATGTGCGTGCTGGTCAACGAGCGTGCCGAGGTGCTGATGAAGCGCCGGCACCGGTTCATCCCCGATCTCGACGTGTGGGAACTGCCGGGCGGCTACCTGAACGAGGGTGAGGACGCGGCCGCCGCCGCGGTGCGCGAGGCGGTCGAGGAGACCGGTTGGCGTCCGGGCCGGGTCGAGCACCTGGTGACGTTCGAGCCGATGACCGGGACGGCCAGCGCGCCTAATCACGTGTACCTCGGCCTTGACCCGCAGAGGGTCGACGGCGCCGCGGTCGACGTGAACGAGAGCGGCGAGCTGCGATGGATCGCGCTCGCCGACGTGCCGGCGATGATCGGCGGTATGACGCTCGGCGCCGCCTCGGTTATCGGGCTGCTGGCAGCGCGTGACCGGCTCGGCGTGCGTTAGGCAGCGCGGGCAGCAGCTCGCGTACGGCGGGCGCGTCCCGGTGTCGTGTGGCTCGGACTGCGAGCGAGCCGAGTTCGCCGCTTACGCGCGCTGAGGCGACGCCCTGGGCCGCGTCGAGGGCTTGGCGCGCGGTCTGGCATCCCTCGTCGACCTGGCCGGCGTCGAGCAGCGAGCCGGCCAGGAGAGCGAGGTTGAACGCGCGGCCGCGCGAGTAGCCGCCGGCCATCTCCAGCGAGGCGCGCATACAGTCCGCGGCGTGTACCGGGTCGCCGGCGTCGAGCAGCGAGCGGCCGCTCTTGGCCGCCAGGTAAGCCGCGTCGAAGTAGCCGAGCCAGGCCGGTTCGTTGTCAGGCCGGGAACGGTCGAGAGCCCGTGAGGCGCCCGTCAGTGCCGTCGCGCAGGCGCGCGGGTCGCCGTCGAGAGCGTGGCCGTGCGCCTCGGTCACCAGCGCCTCGGACAGCAGCACAGGCGAGCCTGCGCGGCGCGCGGACTGCTGCGCTGCACGGGCCATGTCGACGGCGCCCGTTCCGTCGCCGAGGTACGCAGCCTGACAGGACATCGCGGCCAGGATTTCGCCGCCGATCGCGTGGTCTGACGCGGCGTGAGCGAGCCGTAGAGCCTGGATCAGGTACCGCTGTGCGATCGGGTGCTGTTCGAGGTCGAACGCCATCCAGCCGGCCAACAGGGTCATCTCTGCGGCCGCTGAGAACAGCTCGCGGCCGGTCGACGCGGTGTAGGCGCCTTCGCGTAGCAGGGGCGCGACTTCGTCGGCGAGGTACTGCACGACGGTCGTACGGGCGTAGCCGCCGCCGAACAGGTTGTCCAGGCGCCGGAACGTGGCGGTCACCTCGCGGATGGCGGTCACGTTCACCGCACCGATGCGGCGCAAGCCGGGCCGGTCGACCAGGTCGGCGGCCGGCGCGGTCATCCAGCGCAACGCCGGTATCAGGAACGCGGCCGCGGTGTACGCGGTCCGGTTCAGCGTCGAGCGCCGGTGCACGTCGGTGCCGTACAGGTCGGCGGCCGCAGTCACCGCGGCGTCGAGGTCGAGATCGAAGCTCAGGCCGAGATCGGGCGGGACCTGCGCAGCGCGCATCCCGACGTCGGCGCGAGTCACCAGCCGTCCGAGAAGGCCGGTGAACACCTCGGCGACCAGATCGGGTGTCCGGCCGCGGGGTTGCTCGCCGCGCAGCCAGCGCGCGACGCTGGCGTGGTTGTAGCGCGGGACCGGAAGGCCGCGGCGCACAGCGAGCGCGACCACGCGATGAGCGAGGCCGGCGTGACTGATGCCCGCCTCGGCCAAGTGCTCGGCGAGCTCGGCGTTCGCACCGCTGTTGGCGGGCACTGCGCACCTCCACGGCCGACTGCGTCCCCTAGCGCAGCATAGGCACGGCCGAGCCCTGATACGCGAGCCATCGCCCATTCGTGTTGCCGCGCTCGCATTCACGCCCCCCGTTCACGCCCCACACGGTGAGTCACACGCTGCCCGCGCGCTCGCTGCTGCGCTTGTGTGGCCGCATGAGCAGCGCAATCCCGCAGTACACGGCGCCCGCGCCAGTCGGCTACAGGGCCGCGCCGGTTCCGGTACGTGCACGGGTGTGGGGCGTCAGCGCGCGGGACATCGACGACGCCCTGCGCAGGGCCGGCGAAGGCCCGTCACGCGCGGCCTGGCGGTTCGACGAGGTCGAGCGGCTGGGCACGCTGCCGTGTCCGATCGATCCCGAGGATCCGAAGGCGATCGCGGTCGAGCGGCACGCGACGTGGGCGTATGCGGTCTATCCGAACCGGGCTCGCCGTGGCTGAGCGCTACCGTCTGAGCCGCGCCGGCATCACCTCGTTCACGCTGACCGAGGCCGAGGCTCGCGAACGCTTCGAACACGCCAGCGAGAATCCGGGCTCTGACCTGGTCGGCGACATGGAGAACGGATTCCACTACTGGTCGCTGAACTCGCAGGGCGAACCGATGCTGCGCAACCACGTCCTACCGTTGCCCGATGCCCCGGCCGAGCCGGACGGGCCGGCCGATGCGGTCGGCGCGCGGCCGGCGGATGGTCCGTGGAGCGCGACGCGGCTGCGTGTCGTGCCGCCGTCGCCGTGACCCGCGTGCGGCTGAACGTGTGGGGCGCGACCGCGCGGGCCGCGCAGCTGGCCGAGGTCGACGCGCGCGAGACGGCGGCCGAGCACGGATGGACCGTGGCCGAGGTCGCCGCCGCGGTCGGTCGACGCCGGCGGGCTGCTCGCCGGCCGCCGCTGCTGCGGCTCGGCTCGGCAGCCCTGGTCGACGA
>JBOHCW010000617.1:0-10882 GCA_050725375.1 Actinocrinis sp.
CCTGAGCTCCATGAGCTCATCGAGGATCTCCCGCTGGGTTACCACATCGAGCGCCGTCGTCGGCTCGTCCATGATCACGATCTGCGGCTCGAGCGCCACGGCCATGGCGATCATGACGCGCTGCCGCATGCCGCCGGACAGCTCGTGCGGATAGCTGCCGAGCCGGTCAGCAGTGATGCCGACCAGTTCCAGCAGTTCGGCCGCGCGTTGACGGCGCGCCCGGCGGTCCATGTCCGGGCGGTGCGCGCGCAGCACGTCGGTGAGCTGCGATCCGACGGTGAGCACCGGGTTCAGCGCGTTCATCGCGCTCTGGAACACCACCGCGATCTGCGACCAGCGCAGCCGGCGCATCCCCTCGGCGTCGGCCTCCAGCAGGTCGTAGTCGCCGTCCTTGCCGTGGAAGACCACCTCGCCGGCCGTGATCACGCCGGGGGCGCGCAGCAGCCGGGTGACCGCGTAGGCCAGCGTGGACTTGCCGGAACCGGACTCGCCGGCCAGGCCGAGCACCTCGCCGCGGCGCAGCGTGAGCGTGGCGTCGACCACGGCGTGCACCGCGTCGTCGCCGAAGCCGTAGTCGACGCAGAGCCCGGACATCTCCAGCACGGCGTCGCCGGACGCGGCGTCCCGGTTCCCGGGCGCGGCCGCGCTCTCTTCAATCTGAAGGCCGGTCACACCGTCTCCTCGATGATCGGCGCCGGGGCCGTCACGGCCCGGCTGTGCTGGCGGACCACCGGAGTGAGGCCCAGCGTGTTGGCCGAGCGCACGCCGGCCGCCTTCAGGCCCTTGCGCGACAGGCCGGCCGCGCGAAGCCGCGGGTTGATGAACTCGTCGATGCCGAAGTTGAGCAGCACCAGCGAGGTGCCCAGCAGCGCGACGCAGACGCCCGGCGCGGCGAACCAGTACCAGGCGCCGACCTGCGCCGCGGTGTTGGACTGCGACCAGAAGAGCATCGAGCCCCAGCTCCACGGCTCGTTCGGGTCGATCGCGCCGACGAAGGAGAGCGCCACGTACGTGCCCATCGCGTACAGCACGGTGAACACGAACGACGCGGCGATGACCGGCACCAGGTTCGGCACGATCTCGAACAGGATGATCCGCCAGGACTTCTCGCCGCTGATCCGCGCCGCGTCCACGAAGTCGCGGCTGCGCATCGACAGCGTCTGCGCGCGCAGCACCCGGGCGCCCCAGGCCCAGCCGGTGATGCTGATGATCCCGGCCAGCAGCCACGAGTCCGACTTCCCGCCGGAGGGCAGGTAGCTGTTGATCACGATCAGGAACGGCAGCGCCGGCAGCACCAGGAAGATGTTCGCCAGCATCGACAGCAGGTTGTCGCTGATGCCCCCGAAGTAGCCCGCCGACACACCGATGATCACGGACAGCACGGTCGCGATCGCCCCGGAGACCAGCGAGATCACCAGGGTGCTGCGGGTGCCGACGATCAGCTGCGAGTACACGTCCTGACCCTGCTGCGTGGTGCCCAGCCAGAACTTGCCGCTCGGGTGCAGCCACGGCTGGCCGACCAGCTTGAGCGGGTCGTACGGGGCGATCGACGGTCCGATGATCGCGATCACGGTGAAGAACAGGAACAGGCCCATGCCCACCGCGATCTTCGGCGATTTCAGTACGCGCATGCTCATGCCTCCTGTCGGGTGCGCGGGTCGAGTAGCACGTACACGGTGTCCGCGAACATGTTCGCGGCCAGCACGGCGAAGGTGATGATCAGGAAGATGCCCTGGATCAGCGGGTAGTCCTCGGCGCTGACCGCGCCGAGCAGCAGGTTGCCGACCCCGGGGTAGGAGAAGACCAGCTCCGTCAGCAGCGAGCCGGCCACCACGAAGCTCAGGGCGTTGGCGAACCCGGAGATGCTCGGCAGCACCGCGTTGCGCGCCGCGTAGTAGACCACGCGCCGGTTCGGCAGCCCCTTGGCCTGCGCGACCAGGACGTAGTCCTCGTCCATGGTGGTCACCATCATGTTGCGCATGCCCACGATCCAGCCGGCCACCGAGCTGAGCACGATGGTCAGCGCGGGCAGCGCCGCGTGTTGGACCGCGCTGCCGATGAAGCCGGGGTTCAGGCCGATCACGTAGTTGTCGGTGTCGTAGCCCTTGAAGTCGTCCGGGAACCAGTGCAGCTGCTCGGCGAAGAAGTACAAGAACACGGTGCCGAGGAAGAAGTACGGGATCGCCTGGAAGAAGGTCGCGGTCGGCAGCACCTGGTCCAGCACGCTGCCGCGCTTCCAGCCGACCACGGCGCCGACCACGGTGCCGATGATGAAGCTCAGGATCGTCGCGGTGCCGACCAGGATGACCGTCCACCACAGGCTGGAGCCGATGACGGTGGTGACCGTGTCAGGGTAGTGCGAGATGGACACGCCCAGGTTGCCGTGGGACAGCGAGGACCAGTAGGTCCAGTACTGGCTCATCAGCGACTGGCCGGTGCCGACGCCGAACTGGGCCTGCAGCGCGCCCACCGCGCGGTGGTCCAGGCCCGGGCCGGCGCTGGCCAGCATCGCCTGCACCGGGTCTCCCGGCATCATGTGCGGCAGGAAGAAGTTCACGCTGATGGCCACGAAAGCGGTCACCGCGTAGAACAGCAGTCTGCGGATCAGGGTTGGCATTTTCTTCCTACTGCACCCTTCAGGCGATTCCGGTCAAGGAGGACGTCGGCGGCTGTTCGGTCGGGCAGCCACAGCTGCCGCGCACCACGACCTGGACCGGCAGCACCAGTTGCCGCTCGGCCGGCCGTTCCCCGCCGATCATCGAATAGAGCACGTCGAAGGCCATCGCGCCGAGGTCCTGGATCGGCTGGCGCACGGTCGTCAGCGGCGGCACCAGGTGCCGCGCGACCGGGATGTCGTCGAACCCGGTGACGGCCACGTCCCCGGGAACCTGGTAGCCGCGCTCGGTCAGCGCGTACAGCACGCCGAGCGCCGTCTGGTCGTTGGCGCAGGCGATCGCGTCAGGCAGCGGCGCGCCCGCGTCCAGCAGGGTCCTGACGACCCGTGCGCCGCCGGCCGCGCTGTACTCGCCGGCCCACTGCGGGCCGGTGTACACCTGCACGCCGTGCGGCGCCGCGGTCTCGCGCACCACCCGGGCGCGCAGCACGCTGTCCGGGCTGTCGGCGTGGCCGGACAGGTACGCGATGCTGCGGCAGTCGTGCACCTCGATCAGGTGACTGATCAGGTCGCGCATGCCGCGCGCGTTGTCGCCGCTGATGTTCACGCTGGCCCGCGTCGGGGTCCCGGCGAGCGTGACCACCGGCACCCGGTCGGCCAGCCGCACGATGCCCGAGGGCGTCAGTACCCTGTCGTGCAGCAGCATTCCGTCGCTCTTGCCGGCCAGGTTCGCGATCCGCGCGCCGGGCGCGTGGTCGTCCACCTCGACCGAGCTGAGCAGCAGGTCGAAGCCGCGGTGCTGCGCGGCGGTCCCGATGCCGCGGTTGATCACGTCGACGAACGCGAGGTTCTCGGCCTCGTCCTCGAACACCGGGTCGTCGGTCGGCCCGAGCGGGGCGCGCCGGTAGACCACCGCGATGATCTCCTTGAGCCGGCTGGAGAGCGCGCGCGCCGCCCCGTCCGGCACGAAGCCGAGTTCGGCCACCGCGCGCAGCACCCGGTCGCGGGTCTCCGGCCGCGGCGTGGCGTGGCCGTTGAGCACTCGGGAGACCGAGGCGATCGACACCCCCGCCCGCCGGGCCACGTCGTAGATGGTCAGCGGCGCGGCGGACTTGCGGCCGGAGCCCTCGTGCGCCGCGGCGTCCGCGCGCAGGTGGGACAGGCCGGGGAGGGCCGCGGCTTCGGCGGAGGCCTCGAACTCCGAGTCGTCGAACTCGTCGAACGCTCCGTCTTCGTACGCTGCTTTGCCCAGCGCCGGCCGGTCGAACGCAGCATGCTGCGTCGGGTGGACGGCGAGGCGGTCAGGTGTGACGTCTTCGGGCACCACGGTTTCCCTCCCTTCGGGATGCGGCGTTGCATGCAGGGGAGCGCCTTGCGCGGGTTTCGCGCCGCACCGTCGGCCTTTCGGCGTGGTGCGGGGTCCCGTTCCGCAGGGGTGGGCGCGGCGTCGGAACAGATGCGATCAAACCAGCATCAACCGTCGCGGGTAAGCGCTTGCGTAAGCGCTTACCCCTTCGGGCTGCCGGAAACGTACCTCTGAGAGAGCGCTCTCACAACCCCCCGGAGCGGCCCGCCCGGGAACGTTACTGCTCCGTTACCGGACGCGGCGGGAAAGCGCAGAAAGGGCCTGACATGACGGAATCCGTCACACCAGGCCCTCTTTCCAGCGCGCCGCCCGCTACGGGTGCGTTGCAAGTGTGCTGCGAACGTCCGTCGCGCGCGCCGTGAAAGCTACATCGATCTTCGAGCCGCCGACGGGCGCTGTCCGCCTACGCCGGCCGGCGTGACTGAACGAAGCGGAACCGTGACGCGACGAAGCCGTGGTCCGTGTACGTCGCGTTGGCCGCCGGGTTCAGGCCGGTGCCGTGGTAGTCGGAGAAGCCCGAGGACTGGTTCATGTACACCGCGCCGGTCAGGTTGATCGACAGGTTCGCGCCCGCCGACCAGGTGGCCTGCTCGGCCGCGTCGACGACCGACTCGTCGGTCGAGTACACCGCGGCGGTCAGCGCGCCGTGCTCGCGCACCGTGCTCTCGTAGAGCGCGATCGACGCGTCGGTGCCGTCGGTGGCGATCAGGAACGAGACCGGGCCGAACCATTCGTGCCCGTACACGCCGGCGTCGGCCGCGTCCAGCGCGGCGATCAGCGGCGTGCGCACGGTGGCCTCGGGGAACTCGGGGTGCTTCACCGAGCGCGAGGCCAGCACGGTCTTGCCGACCTCCTCGGCCCGGCCGAGCCGCTCGACGATGAACGGGTTGACGACCGCGCCGAGCACGGCGGTGGCCCGCGCGTCGTCGCCGAGCAGCCGGTCGACGGCCGCCGCGAGGTCCGCGCCGAACTCGTCGAAGCTCCTGGTCCGCTCGCCCACCTTCACGCCCGCACGCGGCACCAGCAGGTTCTGCGGCGAGGTGCACATCTGCGCGGTGTACAGCGAGAGCGAGAAGGCGAGGTGGTCCAGCGCGGCCGGGTATTCGTCCTCTGTGAAGGAGTCCACCACGATCGTGTTGACGCCGGCCTTCTCGGTGAACACCTGCGCCTGCGCGGCGTTGCGCTCCAGCCAGTCGCCGAACTCGGTCGAGCCGGTGAAGTCGATGATGCGCACCTCGGAGCGCAGCGCCAGCGTCTTGGCCAGCCCCTCGCCGGGCGCCTCGGCCGCGAGCGCTACCAGGTTCGGGTCGAATCCGGCCTCTGCCAGGACCTCGCGGGCGATCCGCACGGTCAGCGCCAGCGGCAGCACGGCGTTCGGGTGCGGCTTGACGAGCACCGCGTTGCCGGTGGCCAGCGAGGCGAACAGGCCGGGGTAGCCGTTCCAGGTCGGGAAGGTGTTGCAGCCGACCATCATCGCGATGCCGCGCGGCACCGCCATCCACTTCTTGGCCAGCCGCACCGGCGGCCGCCTGCCCTGCGGCTTCTCCCAGACCGCGTGCGTGACGTGTGCATTCATGGCCGAATATCCGTACACGACTGCTTCGAGCCCGCGGTCCTGGGCGTGCGGACCGGCGGCCTGGAACGCCATACCAAACGCTTGGCCGGTTGTATGCATCGCCGCATATGCGAGAGCGAATGACTGCTTGTTGAGTTCGGTCAGGATCTCGATGCAGACGGCCGCGCGCGTCTCCGGTCCGGCGTCGCGCCAGGCGGGCAGCGCGGCGGACATCGCGGACAGCAGCGCGTCGACGTCGGCATGCGGATAGGAGACGCCGAGGTCGAACCCGTACGGCGAACGCTCGCCGCCGACCGCCCCGTCGGTGCCCGGCTGATCGAGCGGGAAGGCGGTGCCGAGCACCGAGTCGAACCACGCCTTGCCCGCCTCGGCGGCCTCCGGCGGATACGCCTTGGCCTGTTCCGGGAAGTGGGTGAAGAACTCGCGGGTGCGGATCGCGCCCAGCGCGGCGTCCAGGGTCGGGCGGTGTCGGGCGACCAGTTCGGCGGCGTTGCCGGCCATGGCGACTCCGTAGGGTGTCGAGGTGTCGGACGGTTCTGAACTCGGTGCTGCGGGTGATGCGATGAGCTCTGCGGCCAGCCTAACCGAACGTTCGGTAGTCTCGTAGGGTACGAGCGGACATTCGAGCCCTTCCCGGCCCGCCGACCGCGTACCCTGCTGCTTTCGCGCCGCACGATCCCGCTCGCACCGCTTCTGGCTGGAGGCCCCCGTGGTGACTTCGCAATCCGCCGCTCCGGCGGCCCGCCGAGACGGCCCCCGGGCGGACAGTCCCCGGAGAGACAGCCACAGCGTCGAGTCGCTGCTGTCCGTCGCGGTCGGGGTGTTCAACGTGCGCGGCTACGACGGCACCTCGATGGAGGACCTGGCGAAGGCGGCCGGCATCACCAAGTCCTCCATCTACCACCACGTTTCCGGCAAAGAGGAACTGCTGCGGCTCTCGGTCACGCGCGCGCTCGACGGCCTGTTCGCCGTGCTCGACGAGCCGCGGGCGCGCGAGGGCCGCGCGGCGGACCGGCTTGAGCACGTCGTGCGCCGCACCTGCTTCGAGCTGGTAGGCAACCTTCCGCACGTGACGCTGCTGCTGCGCGTGCGCGGCAACACCGCGGCCGAGCGTGACGCGCTGGCCCGGCGCCGCGAGCTCGACCACCGGGTCGCCGCCCTGGCCGAGCAGGCGATCGACGAGGGCGACCTGCGCGCCGGCCTGGACCCGCGGCTGACCGCCCGCCTGGTGTTCGGCACGGTCAATTCGATCTCCGAGTGGTATCGGCCACACGGCGAGGACCAGGACGCCTGGCAGCTCGCGTCGTCCGAGGAGGCCGAGCGCCTGGCAGACGCCGTGGTCGCGCTGATCTTCGACGGTCTGCGGTCGCGTCCGGCGGCCGCCTGACGGCTCGCGCGGCGGCGCGCCGGGCGGCTTGCCCGTTCGTCCCACACTGTGGACACCGCGGCCCTCGGTCGCGCAGACTGGGGGCGACGCGCCCAACCGAACCTTCGGTCGGGACCCGAGTCGCCGCTACGTGGAGAACCCATGACGCTGCTCGACCTGCCTTTGGCGGCCATCCGCGGCAACCCCGCGGCCGCCGCCTCGTACTGGGACACCGACCCGCTGCGCTATCTCGACGAGCACGGCGCGCCGGTCGAGGGCGGCCTGCGCCCGGCGCCCGGGCTGCTCGACGCCGACCGCCTGCTCGCGCTCTACCGCGCGCTGCGCCTGTCCCGCGCCTTCGACACCGAGGCGACCGCGCTGGTGATGCAGGGTCACCTCGCCGTGTACCCCTCGTCCCGCGGCCAGGAGGCGTGCCAGACCGCCGCGGCCCTGTGCCTGCGCGAGGACGACTGGCTGTTCCCGACCTACCGGGACACCGCGGCGATCGCGGTGCGCGGCGTCGACCCGGTGGAGGCGCTGACGCTGCTGCGCGGCGACTGGCACTGCGGTTACGACCCGAAGCGCTGGCGCACCGCCCCGCAGTGCACCCCGCTGGCGACGCAGGCCCCGCACGCGGTCGGCCTGGCCCTGGCCGCGAAGCTGTCCGGCGACCCGATCGTCGCGCTGTGCCTGCTCGGCGACGGCGCGACCAGCGAGGGCGACTTCCACGAGGCGCTCAACAGCGCGGCCGTTTATCAGGCCCCTGTGGTCTTCTTCGTGCAGAACAACCAGTACGCGATCTCGGTCCCGCTGCGCAAGCAGACGCACGCGCCCTCCCTGGCCAGCAAGGGGGTCGGCTACGGAATGCCCGGCGTGCGGGTCGACGGAAACGATGTCATAGCCGTGATGCACGTACTCGAAGAGGCACTGCACCGGGCCCGCACCGGCGGCGGCCCGACCCTGGTCGAGGCGGTGACCTATCGAATCAGGCCCCATACGAACGCCGACGACGCGACCCGCTATCGCGACGCGGGCGAAGTAGACCTCTGGCTCTCCCGCGACCCGGTGGATCGGCTGTCCCGCTACCTGACCGCGACCGGTCACCTGGACGCGAGCCTCGACGCGGCGATAGCCGACGAGGGCGTCAAATACACCACCGCGATGCGCGAGGGTCTGACCGAGGAACCGGCCGTCGACCCGTCCGACATGTTCGACCACGTATTCGCCTCGCCGACCCAGCAGCTACGCGAGCAGCGGGCGTCAGTCCTCGACTTCGTGGCTCAGGAACAGGCACAGGAGCAGGCCCTGGAACAGGCGCAGCCGCAGGCGCGGGAAGGGGACGCGTGATGGCCCTGGCAACCCCGACGCAGACCTCGACGCCGAGTAAGAACACGAAGGCGTCCGCCCCGAACCCGGACGCCGACGCGGACGGCATAGCCGGCGGCGCCCGCCGAAGTCCCGGTCCGTCCACCTCCGCGAAGCCGGCGACGGCCAAGTCCACCGTCACCTTCGCCAAGGCTCTGAACCAGGCCCTGTCCGACGCCATGTCCGCCGACGAGCGCGTTCTGGTCTTCGGCGAGGACGTGGCCGAGCTGGGCGGCGTCTTCCGGATCACCGACGGCCTCGCCGCCACGTTCGGCGACAAGCGCTGCTTCGACACCCCGCTGGCCGAGGCGTCCATCCTCGGCACCGCGATCGGCATGGCGATGTACGGCTACCGCCCGGTGGTCGAGATGCAGTTCGACGCGTTCGCCTACCCGGCCTTCGAGCAGCTGGTCAGCCATCTCGCCAAGATGCGCAACCGCACGCGCGGCGCGCTGCCCATGCCCGTGGTGATCCGCATCCCCTACGGCGGCGGCATCGGCGGCGTCGAGCACCACAGCGACTCGTCAGAGGCCTACATCGCGCACACCCCGGGCATCCAGGTCGTCACACCCGCGACCGTCGACGACGCGTACTGGCTCCTGCGCAGCGCCATCGCGTCCCCCGATCCGGTCGTCTTCTTCGAGCCCAAGCGCCTCTACTGGTCCAAGGCGCAGCTGACGCTCCCCGCGACGACCGGCCCCATCGGCCAGGCCGCGATCCGACGGCCGGGCAAGGACTTGACGCTGATCGCCTACGGCCAGTCCGTCCCCATCGCGATGGAGACCGCCGAGCACGCCAAGCAGTTCGGCTACGACCTCGAAGTCGTCGACCTGCGCACCCTCGTCCCCTTCGACGAGCAGACGGTGGCCAGATGCGTCGACCGCACCGGCCGCGCCATCGTCGTCCACGAGGCGCAGGGGTTCGCCGGCTTCGGAGCCGAGGTGGCGGCGCGTATAGCAGAGCGCTGTTTCTACCGGCTGGAAGCCCCGGTGGCCAGGGTCACCGGTCTGGACATCCCGTACCCGCCCCCGAAACTGGAGCACTGGCACCTGCCGAGCGTCGACCGAGTCCTGGACGCCGTAGAACGCGCCATGGCCGCGTAAGCGCCCAAGCGCCACGGGAAGCGCCGCCGACGGCCATGTCACGGATCGAGGGGCGCGGGGTCCAGCCTGCGGATCGGAGCGTCCGGCTCGACGGCGAAGATCGACTCGAAGGCCGCCGCCGAGGCCCGGCCCTCGGTGGACTGCGGGACGATCGGATCGCTGAGGGTGAACGCGTCACCGGGACGGTCCTCGACGACGATCTTGATCTCGAGGGCACGGGCGTGGCCGCCCCTCGCCGCCTCGCCCTCGGACAGGATCGTCTCGATGCGGTTCGACGCGAGGTAGCGTGCGCCGGTGCCGACGTCCCAGATGCGCAGCAGGAGGTGCTTCGGGTCGCCGTCCGCGGTCAGGTCCGCGTAGCGCATGCCGTCCAGGGGCCTGGCCTGCGCCCACTTGTCCTCGAACTGGAGGCCGGCGAAGCGTCCGAGGGACGCGTCCACGCCGATTTCCAGGTGCTTCACCCTCGACGTGCGGCGCTGATAGGGCAGGAACGCGACCATGAGACGGTCGTCGACCTGGTGGACGCTGCACTCCGGCAGCCGGTCGTAGAGCCTGACCTCCAGGCGGTCCGCCGTGACGCCGTCCCTGACCATCTTGTTGGCCAAGCGGCGCAGCTCCCTGATGTTGTCCTCGATCCGGGTGTCGAACGCCGGGTCCTGGATCTCGGTGGCGCGGTCCTGGGCCGCCTGGGTCGTCGGGGCGAGCAGCAGGACCTGGACGCGCACGCCGTGCTTGACCGCGCCCTCCAGCGCGCGGGAGAACAGGGTGCCGCCCTCGGCCATCAGCGTGGAGCTGGTGTCCAGGATGCGGATCACGTCCTTGGCGTCGCCGATCAGGTCCATCAGGGTCCTGGTCGGCAGGCTGTCGTGCTCCTGCGGGCGGTCGGTCGGCGCCAGGGCGTCGGAGCGGGGGTTGAGCAGGTGGAAGCTCGCGTCGGGTCGGCGGGCGTACTTGCGGTAGAACTGCTCGTTCAGGACCCGCAGAACCGGGTCGTCGCCGGTGATCGCCTCGGGTTGGAAGACCGTCTCCTGGTCGCCGAACCGGACGCGCAGCGCGGCGTTGGCGTGGATCGCCGCGTCGATGCGTTTCGAGACCAGGTAGGTCGCGTTGTCCACGTGTACGAAGCGGACCAGCAGGTCGCGGGTCGCCTGCTCGTCGACGACGCGCACCGGAAGCAGCTGCGGGATCGGCGCGGCGTCGGCCCAGATCGCCTCGAACTGGTCGAGCGCCTCGCGGCCGAGCTGCGACTGGTCGGTGATCTCCAGCTGGGTCGAGTGGTCGGAGAACGCGTGCGGCGGCAGGAAGGCGAACATCGCCCGCTCGTCCCAGCCGTACAGCGCGAACGGCGCGGCCACCGTGTACACGCGCAGCTCCAGCCGCCCGTGCGGCAGACCGTTGCCGACCGCCAGGATCGCCGCGTCGAGCAGGCGGAAGTCGGCGATGTTGGCCTGGATGCGGTCGTTGATCCACAGGCCGGGCATCGTCTGGCGCA
>JBOHCW010000618.1:0-2789 GCA_050725375.1 Actinocrinis sp.
GGCGTCGACCGCCAAGGTGATCAGCTCGACGTCCAACAGCGGGTCCTCGGCGCCTAAGGCCTCTGCGCCGACCTGCCAGAAGTGCCGGTAGCGGCCCTTCTGTGGGCGCTCATAGCGGTACTGCGCGCCGGAGTAGTAGACCTTCACCGGCAGCGCGCCCTTGTGCAGGTTGTGCTGGAGCACGGCGCGCACGGTCGGCGCGGTGCCCTCGGGGCGCAGCGTGATCGAGTCCCCGCCGCGCGTGGTGAAGGTGTACATCTCCTTGTTGACGATGTCGGTGGACTCGCCGACGCCGCGCTTGAACAGCGCGGTGTCCTCGAAAGCCGGCGTCTCGACGTAGCCGTATCCGGCCTTGCGCAGGCCGGCGGTCATCGCCTCGCGCACGGCGAGGAACGCCGCGGAGTTCGGCGGGATCAGGTCGAAGGTCCCCTTGGGGGCCTGGAAGGTGCTCACTTCTCGTAGTCCGTCTTCCGTGGTCACAGACCGGTCCGCGCGGAACCCGCGTCCCTGAGCCCGGTCAGGAACGGGTTCGACGCGCGTTCGCGGCCGATGGTCGTCTGGGGTCCGTGGCCGGGCAGCACGATGGTCTCGTCCGGCAGCGGCAGTGCGACGCGGGCCAGCGACGCGAGGATCGCCCGGGGGTCGCCCCCGGGCAGGTCGGTTCGTCCGATGGAGCCGGCGAACAGCAGGTCTCCGCTGAAGAGCACCTCGGCCTCGCGGTCGCCGGCGCCGGTATCCCGCGGGAGCCTGAACGTCACCGACCCCCCGGTATGGCCCGGGGCGTGGTCGACGACGAAGTCGATGCCGAGCGGGTCCTCGAAGCCGAGCCGCTGACCGTCCGTCAGCTCCTTGACCTCGGCGGGCTCGGTGAACGTGCCGCCGCGGAAGAGGGGCGAGCCGGAGGCGATGCCGAGCGCGGCGCCGGGGTCGGTGAGCATGAACCGGTCGTCCGGGTGGATGAAGGCCGGGATGTCGTGCGCGCCGCACACCGGCACGACCGACCACACGTGGTCGTGGTGTCCGTGGGTGAGCAGCACGGCCGCCGGTTTCAGATCGTGCTCGCGCAGGGTCTCGTCGAGCTGGCTGACCGCGTCCTGCCCCGGGTCGATCACCACGCAGCGCTCATGCGGTCCGGGCGCCACCACGAAGCAGTTGGCGCCGATCGGACCGGCGGGGAAGCCGGTGATGAGCACGTGCGTCCGCTTTTCTGATCTGAGGGGACCTGACGGTCTGCGGGACCACGGCGCGCGGCCGGGGCCTTCAAAGACTACCGGCGGCGCCCACGCCATCGCGAACCGGATAAAGGCGCGTCGACGCCGAAGAGTGACCATTGCGTCTTCAGGACGTGCCCGTACACTGCACGCCAGCAGCGATGGACCCGGCCGTGCCCGGTGTTGATAAGGAGACTGAGAGTGGCGAGCACCAAGGACCGCCAGCGCGCGCTGGAGCGGGCACGGTACGAGCGGGTACAGGCCAAGGTCGAAAGGCAGCGGCTCGCGGCCAGGCGCCGCCAGCGCGTCATCGTGTTCGCCTCGGTCATCGCCGTGCTCGTGGTCGGCGGAGGCATCTCGGCGTACGCCCTCATGGGCTCGAACAACTCCAAGAGTCCCCCGGCCGCCAGTGGCACGCCCTCGGCCGGTGCGAGCACGTCGAGCTCGGCCGCCGCGTCGCCGTCCAGCGCCGCACAGAAGATCGGTTACACGAAATCCGGCACCGCGTCCAAGGATGTCGGCGTGCCGACGTACAACGCGGCAAACGCCGCGAAGCCGTACACCGCCACGATCCACACCAACCGCGGCGACGTCGTGTTCACGGCCTTGACCACCAAGGCGCCCTACGCGACGTTCTCGTTCGAGTTCCTGGCGAACAAGAAGTACTTCGACAACACCAAGTGCCACCGCCTGGTGAGCTCGGGCATCTACGTGCTGCAGTGCGGCGACCCGTCCGGCACCGGACAGGGCGGCCCCGGGTACGCGTTCCAGGACGAGAACCTCAACTACTTCGGCACCGGCCAGAGCGTGACGTACAAGGCCGGCACGGTGGCCATGGCCAACAGCGGACCGGGCACCAACGGCAGCCAGTTCTTCCTGGTCTACAAGGACTCGCCGCTCGCGCCGAGCTACACGCCGTGGGGCACCATCACCAAGGGCATGGACGTGCTGCAGGCGATCGCCGCCGAGGGCAACGGCCCGACGGACAAGACCAGCGGCAACACGCCGCCGAAGAACCCGGTCATCATCTCGTCCGTGACGATCTCGCAGCCGTGACGGCACCGATTTCCACCTGCGGCTGACGCGTTCGGCGCCCCTTACCGCGCCTCTGGCGGTCCCCGGTCGGTTACCGACTGTCCGGGGACCGTCGTTGCTTGTAGAGTGCCCTGCGCCTGTTGTAAAAACGGCTCCGCGGAGAAGATGGAACTACGCGGGTTCACCGCAGTACCGTGACGCAAAGGCAGCGTCGCCGCACGATCATGGTCACAGTCGCACGTCCAAGGAGGGCACCGTGTCCGAGGGACCGGAGCAGCCGGAGCAGACAGCCAGCGCCGAGCCGGAGTCCGATATCCCGGGCAGCGGCGCGGCGGCACCCGCCCCGGAGGCCGTCCCCGCAGCCGAGCCGGCGCCCGTGAGCAGCGCTCAGACCGTGAACAGCGCTCAGAGCGAGCCCGCGCACCCGGTGCACACTCCGGCTGAAGTCGCCCAGGCCATCGCCGCGCATGCGCATGCGCACGCGCCGAACCCGTCTCCGGCCCCCGTTCCAGGACCGGCCGCGGCCGCCGCTACGCCGGCGCC
>JBOHCW010000619.1:0-9717 GCA_050725375.1 Actinocrinis sp.
AGCTCAGTATGCAGCATTTTCTGCAGCATTTCCTTTCATGGGCGCTCGACCTCGCCGGTAGCTGGGCGGGTTGATCGGCGAGTTCTGACAGGGCGGGCAATGTGCAGCGGGTTATCGAGGCCGGAAGGCTCATTGCGCCTTCACTGGGTAAGCTGCCGGACATGGCGACGTGGGACGACGTACGCCGGCTCGCGCTGGCGCTGCCCGAGGTGACCGAGAAGCTCTCCTGGGGCACCCCGGCCTGGCGGGTGCGCGAAAAGGGCTTCGCCTGGGAGCGGCCGCTGCGGCACGGCGACCTCGAAGCGCTCGGCGCGGCCGCGCCGGACGGGCCGATCCTCGGGATCCGGGTGCCCGACCTCGGGGCCAAGGAGGCCGTGCTCGCCTCCGATCCGGCGGTGTACTTCACGATCCCGCACTTCGACGGGTACCCGGCCGTCCTGCTGCGGCTCGGCGAGATCGAGGCCGACGACCTGGGCGAGCTGCTGATCGACGCCTGGCTGTGCCGGGCGCCGAAGAAGGTCGCCGACGAGTACCTCACCGCGCACGGGACGGCTGACTGACGCCGGTTCAGCCGTGGCCTCGCGGACGGCTCCGCGAACCGGCTCCGCAGACTGCCAGGCGAACGGCCGAATCGGCCACAGCCTGATCCCGCTGATCCTTTGCGCGGCGCAGGGGTATGCGGTTGGCTGGGCAACAGCCCCGGCGCCGTGGCGGACAGCGCTTCGGGCACCCTTCGCCGATCCTGTCCGCGGGAGCCCGGATGCGCCTGACCCCGACCGAGCGGGACCGGCTGCTGCTGTTCAGCGCGGCGCAGCTGGCCCGCGCCCGCCGTGCCCGCGGCCTGCTGCTCAACGTCCCCGAGGCCACCGCGCTGATCGCGGACACGGTCTGCGAGGCGGCGCGCGACGGACTGCGGCTGGCCGAGGCGATCGGGGCCGGACGCACCGTGCTGTCCGCCTCCGAAGTCCTGCCGGGCGTGCCGGACATCGTCACCGAGATCCAGGTCGAGGCCGTGTTCGACGACGGCACCCGGCTGGCCGTGATCACCGACCCGTTCCAGGGCGCCGGCTCACTTGCCGACCGCGCACCCGGCGCCGTGCTGCCGCGCGCCGAGGCGGGCCGCGCCGAGGCGGCGCCGAACGCGGTGCGGCTCGACGTGTGCAACCTCGCCGAGGTGCCGATCTCGGTCACCAGCCACTTCCACTTCTTCGAGGTCAACCGGCGGCTCGCCTTCGACCGGCCGGCCGCCTACGGGCTGCGGCTCGACATCCCGGCCGGCTCGTCGACCCGCTTCGAGCCCGGCGCGGTGGTGCGGGTCGGGCTGGTACCGATCGGCGGCGCGCGGATCGCGATCGGCTTCTCAGGGCTCGTCGACGGTCCGCTCGACGCGCCGGGCGCGCGGGAGGCGGCGGTCACACGTGCGAAATCGGAGGGGTACGCGATGGCATTCGCCATGAAGTCCACTCGGGATCAGAACACTGAGGACGCACGATGAACGCCCTCAGCGCCCACGACTACGTGTCCGTACACGGTCCGCGCGCCGGCGACCGGGTCCGGCTCGGCGACACGAACCTCGTCGTCGAGGTCGAACACGACGCGCAGGCGCCCGGCGACGAGTTCCTGGCCGGCTTCGGCAAGACCGCGCGCGACGGACTGCACCTCAAGGCCGCGTCCGTGGCGTCCACCTGCGACCTGGTGATCAGCAACGTCCTGATCATCGATGCCGTACTCGGCGTGCGCAAGGCGTCCATCGGGGTACGCGAAGGCCGGATCTGCGCGATCGGCCGCGCCGGCAACCCGGACACCCTCGACGGCGTGGACGTGGTGGTCGGCACCGGCACGGCCATCGTGTCCGGCGAGGGCCTGATCGCCACGGCCGGCGCGATCGACACACACGTGCACCTGCTCTCTCCGCGCATCATGGAGGCCTCGCTGGCCTCGGGTGTGACCACGATCATCGGCCAGGAGTTCGGGCCGGTCTGGGGCGTCGGGGTCAACTCGCCGTGGGCGCTGCGGCACGCCTTCAACGCGTTCGACGCCTGGCCGGTCAACATCGGCTTTCTCGCCCGCGGCTCGTCCTCCGACCCGGCGCCGCTGGTCGAGGCGCTGGCCGAGGGCGGCGCGTGCGGGTTCAAGGTGCACGAGGACATGGGCGCGCACGCCCGCGCGCTCGACACCGCGCTGCGCGTCGCGGAGGACTACGACGTGCAGGTGGCCGTGCACACCGACGGGCTGAACGAGGCATTGAGCGTCGAGGACACTCTGTCCGTGTTGGAGGGACGGACCATCCACGCGTTCCACATCGAGGGCTGCGGAGGCGGACACGTGCCGAACGTGCTGCGGCTGGCCGGCGAACCGAATGTCATCGGCTCCTCGACCAACCCCACGCTGCCGTTCGGCCGCGACGCGCTCGGCGAGCACTTCGACATGATCGTCTCGGCGCACGGCCTGAAAACCGACCTGCCCGGCGACGCCGCGCTGGCCCGCGACCGGATCAGGGCCGGCACGATGGGCGCGGAGGACGTGCTGCACGACCTCGGCGTCATCCCGATCACCTCCTCCGACGCGCAGGGCATGGGACGGGCCGGCGAGACCGTCCGGCGCACCTTCGCCGTCGCCGACAAGATGAAGACCGAGCTCGGGGCGCGGCACGCCGACCTGGACGGCGGGCGGCACGACAACGACAGGGTCCTGCGTTACGTCGCCAAACTCACGGTGAACCCGGCCCTCGCGCACGGCCTCGCGCACGAGATCGGCACGCTGGAGGTCGGCAAACTGGCCGACATCGTGCTGTGGGACCCGGCACAGTTCGGCGCGAAACCGTGCCTCGTGCTCAAGGCCGGCTTCCCCGCGTACGGCGTGGTCGGCGATCCCAACGCGTCCACCGACCGCTGCGAGCCGCTGGTCTACGGTCCGCAGTTCGGCGGCCACGGTGCCACCGCGGCCGACCTGTCGGTCGCGTTCACGGCCGGCGCTGCGTCACAGGGCGCTGCGGACCGGATGCCGACCCGGCGGCGGCGGGTCGCCGTGCGCGGCACGCGCGGCATCGGCCCGGCCTCGATGGTCCGCAACAGCCGCACCGGCGCCGTGCGCGTGTCAGCCGGCGGCCTGGTCACGCTCGACGGCGACCCAATCGAGTCACCGCCCGCCGATTCCGTCCCCCTGTCCCGCCTGTATTTCTTGTAGAGGCCGGAAGCGAAGCCCGAGGAGCCACGCCGAGCCATGACCACGCCCGCAGAGCACGGATACGCGATGCCCGCCGAGTGGCAGCCGCACGAGCGCACCTGGATGGCCTGGCCGACCGAGGGCTACACCCTCGGCGACGAGCCCGACGAGGCGTACCGCGCCTGGTCGCGGGTCGCGAACACGATCGCGCGCTACGAGCCGCTGACGATGGTGGTCGACCCCTCGCCGACCGCCACCGCCGAGGCCCGCCGCTGGCTGGACCCTTCCGCGACCCTGGTCGAGCGTTCCTTAGACGACGCGTGGATGCGTGACATCGGCCCGACCTTCCTCACCCGCCCAGGAGGCCTCGCCGCCACGGACTGGGTGTTCAACGGCTGGGGTGCGCAGTCCTGGGCCACCTGGAGCCACGACGCCGAGATCGCGGAAACGGTCGCCGAACTCGCCGGGGCCCGCAGATTCGCCTCGCCGATGGTCAACGAGGGCGGCGCCGTCCACGTCGACGGCGCCGGCACCGTGTTGGTCACCGAGACCGTACAGCTCGACCCCGGCCGCAACCCCGGCTGGACCAGGGATCAGGTCGAGACCCAACTGCGCGGCTTCCTCGGCGTGCGCAAGGTGATCTGGCTCCCGCGCGGCCTCACCCGGGACTACGGCGAATTCGGCACCCGAGGCCATGTCGACATCGTCGCCGCCTTCGTCAAGCCCGGCGTCGTGGTCGTCCACACCCAACCCGAGCGCGCGCACCCGGACTATGAGATCTGCAAGGAGAACGCGGACCTCCTCAGGCACGAGACCGATGCCCAAGGCAGAAAACTGGAGGTCGTGGAACTACCCGCCCCCACGGTCCTGACAGACGAGGACGGCGAACCGGTCGACTACTCGTACGTGAACCACTACCTGGCCAACGGCCTGGTCCTGCTCTGCGCGTTCGACGACCCCCGCGACGAGCTGATCGCCGACATCTTCGCCAAGCTGCTGCCCGAGCGGAAGGTCGAACTGGTCGACGCCCGCCCCCTGTTCGCCCGAGGCGGCGGTATCCACTGCATCACCCAGCAACAACCCCGCGTCTAGGCTCGGGTCTCGCCACGGTGGCCAGTCTGTCCGTTTGAAACGGACATCGAACCCTGATGCCAGACGAGTCACGCGGGACGGCGCGGCTGTGTGGGCGACTCCGAGCTCAGACGCGCAGCCGCTACGGCAGTGCGTTGACGATCTCAGCTACGGCACGGCGGCGGCCCGTGTAGAACGGCACCTCGATGCGTACGTGGCGGCGGGTCTCCGAGGCGCGCAGGTGGCGCATCAGGTCCACGATGCGGTGCAGGTCGTCGGCCTCAAAGGCAAGCACCCACTCGTAGTCGCCCAGCGCGAACGCGGGCACGGTGTTGGCCCGCACATCCGGGTACTCGCGGGACATCTGGCCGTGCTCGGCGAGCAGCGCGCGGCGCTCGACGTCGGGGAGCAGGTACCAGTCGTACGAGCGCACGAACGGGTACACGGCGGCCCACGCCTTGGCCGGTTCGCCGGCGAGGTACGCCGGAATGTGGCTCTTGTTGAACTCGGCCGGCCGGTGCAGCGCCATGTTCGACCACACCGGCTCGCACGCGCGGCCCAGCTTCGTGCGGCGGAAGCGCGCGTAAGCGTCCTGCAGCGCCTCGGCGCTCTCGGCGTGCCACCAGATCATCAGATCCGCGTCGGCGCGCAGGCCGGAGACCTCGTAGGTGCCGCGGACCACGACGTCCTTCTCGGCGAGGTCGGCGAGCAGTTCGTCGACCTCCTGCGCGTACACGGCCCGCTCGTCATCGGGCAGCGGCTTCGCGGCGCGGAACACGGACCACGCCGTGTATCGCATCACCTCGTTCAGCTCGCGCGCCTTGCGGCTGATCGGTGCGCCGTCGGTCATCTCGGCCGTCCCTTCTCGCTTTCGTCCGGGGCCGCCTCGTCTTCACGCTCGGCGCGCGCCGGTTCGCTTCAGTTCTCTACTTTATTCGCCGTCGACGCGGCGACTGCCGGCGGCCGCGTCAACGCCGCCACCGCGCTCTGCGCCGAGGCTACGCACGCCGGGATGCCGATGCCGTCGTAGGCGGCGCCCGCCACGGCGATGCCGTCCGGCAGCGCGGCGCGCACGCGGGCCACCCGGTCCAGGTGGCCGACCGCGTACTGCGGCAGCGCCTCGTGCCAGCGCTGCACGTGCGAGTCGACCGGGGTGGCGGACAGGCCGATCGCACCGGACAGGTCGTCCAGCGCGGCCTTCACCAGGTCCTCGTCGTCGCGCTCCAGGTCCTTCTCCTCGCCGTGCCGGCCGAGCGAGGCGCGCAGGATCACCAGGTTCCCGGCCGAGTGCGCCAGCCACGGCCACTTCGCGCTGGAGAACGTGGACGCCTTGATCGACAGGCCGTCCACCGGCGGGACCAGGAAGCCGGAGCCGGGCAGGCCGTCCGGGCCGATGCCCGCGCTCGGGAAGGCGAAGGTGACGATGGCCATCGACGCGTACTCGATCGCGCCGAGCTGTTCCGCCGCGGTCGGCGCGAGGCCGGACAGCAGCCGGGCCGCGGCGTACGCGGGCACGGCCAGCACGACCGCGTCCGCGTCCAACGCGGTGCCGTCGGACAGGTCGAGCCGCCAGCCGCTCCCGGTCTTCGTCAGGGCGCCGACGGACACGCCGGTCCGCAGGTCCGCACCGTGCCGCGTCGCGTCCTTGGCGACCGCGACCGGCAGACGCCCGACCCCGCCGCGGATGCCGGCGAACACCGGGCCGCCGGCGCCGTTGCGGCCGGAGCGCGCGATCAGATCCCGTACGCCGGTGGTCAGCGAGCCGCCCACGGCGGCCAGCGGCGCGAGCTGCGGCATCGTCGCAAACAGCGAGAGCCGGTCGGCGTGCCCGGCGTAGACGCCGCCGAGCAGCGGCTCGACCAGCCGGTCCACCACCTCGTGCCCCACCCGGCGGGCGATGTACTCGCCGACGGACACGTCCACCTCGGTCGGCGTGCGCGGCAGCAGCCGGTCCGCGCGCACGCGCGCCAGCGCCGTCGCGTTCAGGATCCCGCTCGCGGCGAGCGCGCGCAGATCGCCGGGCACGCCCATCAGCTGGCCGCCGGGCAGCGGGTGCAGTTCGCCGCGGCTGAAGATGCCCGCGGCGGTCGTCGCCGGGTGCACGATCTCGTCGCCGAGGCCCACCTGCTCGGCCAGCGCGGTGCCCTCGGGCCGCCGGGCCAGAATGGACTCCGCGCCGAGGTCCACCTGCGCGCCGGCGACCGCGCCGAGCGCGAGTTTCCCACCGGTGCGCGCGTCCGCCTCGATCAGGGTGACCCGGTGGCCGGCCAGCGCCGCCTGCCGCGCCGCGGCGAGTCCGGTGATCCCGCCGCCGACGACGACGATCCGCCGCGACCGTGCCGCACCGCCGTTACGGGCGTCCGGTGTCTGCGTCATACGCGCCCCCGCACAAGTGTCATTTCACGCCTTCAGTCGTCGCCGTCTCCTCATGTACGAGGTCGACGATCCGGGCGAGCACATCCGGGTTGGTCTTCGGGCTGACTCCGTGCCCGAGGTTGAACACGTGCCCTTCGAGCCCCGCGGCGTCCCGCAGCACGCGCCGAGTCTGTGCCTCGACGGCCTCACGCGACGCGAAGAGCACTGACGGGTCCAGGTTGCCCTGCAGCGCCTTGCCCGGCCCCACACGCCGAGCGGCCACGTCCAGCGGCACGCGCCAGTCCACGCCGACCACATCGGCCCCGGCCTCGCCGATCAGCCCGAGCAGTTCGCCGGTGCCGACGCCGAAGTGGATGCGGGGACGGCCGAAGCCGGCCACCGCGCCGAGCACCTTGGCCGAGGCCGGCATCACGTGCTCGCGGTAGTCGGCCGGGGCCAGCGCTCCGGCCCAGGAGTCGAACAGCTGCACGGCGCTCGCGCCCGCGTTCAGCTGCACGCGCAGGAACGCGACGGTGATGTCGGCGAGCTTGTCGAGGATGGCGGCGAACAGATCGGGCGCGCCGTACATCATCGCCTTGGTCTGCTCGTGGTTGCGCGACGGGCCGCCCTCGATCAGATAGCTGGCCAGCGTGAACGGCGCGCCGCCGAAGCCGATCAGCGGGGTCGCGCCCAGCTCGGCGGTCAGGATGCGCACCGCCTCGGTGATGAACGAGAGCTCGTCCGGTCCGGGCACGCGCAGCCGGTCCAGGTCCGCGGCCGTGCGGAACGGCTGCTCGATCACGGGGCCGACCCCCGGCTTGATGTCCAGGTCCAGCCCGATCGCCTTGAGCGGCAGCACGATGTCGCTGAAGAGCACCGCCGCGTCGACGCCGTAGCGGCGCACGGGCTGGAGGGTGATCTCGGCGACCATCTCAGGGATCGTGCACGAGGTCAGCATCGGCACGCCCTCGCGCACCTTGTGGTACTCGGGCAGCGCCCGCCCGGCCTGCCGCATGAACCACACCGGGGTGTGTTCTACCGGTTCGCGCCGACACGCACGGACGAACACCGACTGCTCCGGATTCAACGTTCCACTCACAGTCCGATCCTCGCACGCCGAGACCTCACCGTGACACGGTACCCACCGGTAAGTGAGCCGGGGCAGGGCTCGAAGAGCCGATCGGGCAGTGAAACGCGCCGGGCGGCGGCGCACGGCGCGGCCTGGGTCGTTCATTTTGTGAGGACTTTCACAGGTCGCAACACACGCGGCGGCGCGCCGGTTCCGCGTCGCACGCCGCCGCAGACGTACGCTGCCGTCATGGCAGATCCGCATCGCGGACACCGCGGGATCCGCAGCGCGGAGCCCGAGCCGCCGGCCGCGCCGCCGCCGCTGTTCGAGCGGGCGCTGGCCGGGCTCGCGCGCGCTGCGTTGCGCCCGCAGCTCGAAGTCGAGACGCTGCCGGCGCCGCGCCGGCTGGCGACGTACAGCCACGCCGTCTCGGTCGCGGTAGACGACGCCGACGGCGACGAGGTCGCCTCCGGCCGGTTCGTCGTGCTCTACGAGCCGGACGGGCACGACGAGTGGCACGGCGTCTTCCGCTGCGTGACTCTCGCGCAGGCCGATCTGGAATCCGAGATCGCCGAGGACCCGCTGCTGCCGGAGGTGGTCTGGTCCTGGCTAACCGAGGCGTTGGACCAGCAGGGCGCCCGGTGCGCCGTGCTCGGCGGCACCGTCTCGCGCTGCTCCTCGGCCTCGTTCGGCGAACTGGCCGAGCGGCCCGCCAGCACCTCGGTCGAACTTCGCGCCTCGTGGACCCCGCAGCCGCCCGAGGCCGGCGCCGAGTGGACCGAAGATCTGGCCGAGGCCGCCCTCAGCGCGCACTTCCAGGCCTGGCTCGACATGCTCTGCGCCGCGGCCGGGCTGCCGCCCTTGGTCGCCGGGGTCACCGTGTTGCCCGGCTCTGCCCTTTAGGGCAGCACTGAAGGTAGGGCAGCACTGAAGGGCAGGGCCGGGCGGTCGCCGCACTCGACAAAGAGCGATCCGCAAAGAATTTACCTTCGCAATTTTCCGGAACTGTGTTCCGCAAGCACCGCCCGCCAGCCTGCGAACGAAGCGGGAACGGCTGACGGGCGGCACCACCGGTCGCACCAACCCCTACTACACCAACCGGCCGACGCGACACGCCGGAGCCGTCCCGGTTCGGCACACTTTCGGCCCTCAGCAAGAACGTGTCACCACACACTGGACAACCAAGGTCCATTCGTCCATACAGGTGAATATCGAAACATGATTACCCGGATGCCGGAGTGGGTAGGTCCCCACTCCACCCTTTGTCGGGGCGGTGCGGCGCCATACTGACGATTGGTAATCGTTGCTGGTCAGGGGCGTATATTCGGCCGCCCGGGGGAAGGGTTCCACCCGGTCGAGACGGTTCGGCGCGCACGGTCCGCCGCCGATCGAGTGGGAGCCGAGGGTGAATCCGGCCCCCGGCGGCCTTTCGTTAGGCCGACCCGGGTGACCGTCACGCTAAAGGTCGCCACCCACATTGCCGATTTCTCTGCCGTAGAGCCCCATTCGGCCGCAGGTCCTCCACCCCGGCGGCCGCCCCTTCCAGCACCGGGAGGACTGGTGTCGGTACTCGTCGATCACACAGCGAGTTTGCTTGCTTACCGGCCGGCCAAACTCACCGCCATGGTCGTTGTCCACGACCTGCGGGTACGCACTTCGGTCACCCGGCATCTGTGGACGCTCGGCGTCCGCGACGTCGTCGAGGCCTCCAACATCGCCGAGGCGCGATCCCGGATGGCGACCCCGCGGGACATCGCCGTCGTGGACGTCCACCTTCCGGACGGTCCCGGCCTGGCGCTGCTCGCCGAGATGCGCACGGCGGGCTGGAGCAGCGCCGTGGCCATCTCCACCGCCGACGACACGAACGCGGTACGCGCCGCGCTGGCTTCGGGCGTTCGCGGCTACGTCGTCACCGGCGCCCGCGCCCTGCCGCAGGCCCGTCCCGGCTTCGGCAGCATCTCGGGCATGCCGGCGCACCTGCGCCAGCAGCGGCTGGCGGCGATGGGCGGCGCGGCCGCCACGGCGGCGGCGCTCGCCGCGGGCACGGTGCCCAACAC